>DASWDH010000496.1:0-4242 GCA_036395495.1 Polyangiaceae bacterium | reverse complement strand
TCGCGCACGGCGAAGTCTGCGCCAACACTCGACCGAAGCAGATAATCCACGAGCAGATCGGCGGGAATCGATCCGAAACGTCGCCGCGCGGAGCCGATGAGCGTCTCGCGCGTCTCGTCGAGTGGAACAGTCGGCGACGTGAGCACCTGGACAATGGCCTGCATATAACTTCGCTACCCGACGCGCGGTCCGGCGCCAAGGGGGACGCACACCGGAGCGTCCACAGTTTCTCCACATTTGTCGCGTTCGAGCGTCATGCGCTTCTTGTCGACCGAGCTTCTTCGCGGCTTCACCGATTCGGGGATCGCTCAACTTCTCGAACCAGAGGTCGATGTCCTCCGTAGCGCCGCGTACGCCTTGGATCAGCGCACCACTCATTCCAACAACCATGAAGCGCACCCCTCGTCGCTGAAGTTCTTCGAGAAGGATACGTTCAGCGGTGGTCAGGGTGGAGTCGGCCATGTCGGAGCCCCAAACGTAGCCGTTCGCTCGGGCTGCGCTGAAAGTTCTTCAGCGTGCGGAAGATGCCCTCCTCATCGCGGCCCAACTGGATGGCCAACGCATGCGCACGCGCTCGCAAGGCGTCATCTCGCCGAACCCACGCCTCCAACTCGGCTGCATCACGCTCCGCCTCGCTCATCTTTCCGGTCAAAGATGGTGCCGCGGTCCAACCAGGTCAAGTCGGTTCGCCGGAGCGCCAACCCTGCCACCATTCTTATGAGCCCGTGCCTGCCTGATACACGGCGTCGACATCTAAGCTGCAGGCGATCGAGTCGAGAGCGACGCGCTCGCCTCGTCGCGCGACGATGTGCGTCCACTGGTCCTGTTGGCGCTGCCAGAGCTCGATCATGGGCTCGCGATGGGAAACCACGACGATGGCTCGCGCCGAGGGGATCTTCTGATAGTGCTCGAGTTTCTCGCCTCGATCATATTCTTCGGTGCCTGGGCTCGTCACCTCGACGATCACGACCGGATTGACCACCGTGTTCTTGTCATTTGGATCGCGCTCGACAGGCCCGCAAAGGACCGTCACGTCAGGGTACGTCGCGAGCCCGGTGGCCAGCACGCGCACTCGCAAATCCGAACTGTATAACGTGCATGGGCCCCGCTGAATCTGGCTGAAGATGAGTCCACTCACCGCCGCGGCGAGAGCAGCGTGCTCCGGCGTGCGGCCGGCCATCGCATAGATCTGGCCTTGCAGATACTCATGCTTCACGTTGCTCGCCCGCTCGAGCGCCGTGTATTCGCCGAACGTGTAGTGCACGCGGTGGAGTGTCGGCGCCATGCCGTCCTCGGGTCATTCTGCTCTGCCATCCTCCGTTTGCCAAGGACCACCCGCGCCGCATGATCCGGGTGACGGCCGACAGCAGCCTGGCCAGATTCGCCACCTTTCCGGCGCAAGGCGACTCACGCCGGACCCTCGAAACATCACTGAAGCACTTGGCACGGGTGTCGCTTCAAGCCGCGCGTGGCCGATGCGCGATGCTCTCCACGAGTTGTCCACCGGCGCAGCATGCGAATCGACTTGCGTCGGCGACGACAGTCTCGTAACGAGCACGAGCACCCAGCTATGTTGCGTTGGCTCGAGAGTCTGTGGCGCCGCTCGTCGAATCCCGGCAGCGGTTCCCTCCGGGCTGCGGGCGAAGCGGAGCGGTACGCATCGAACGGGGCGGGCAACGCAAGCGAGCCCGACGAAAGCGACATTCGAGAGTTGCTCGAAGTGATGCGCAAGCTCACTCGGCACAGCACCAAGCTGGCCCTCAAGCTCGACGAGCTCGGGTCCAAGCAGGATGCGGGGTTCGGCGATTTGCGATCGAAATTGGACGCGCGTCCCGCCATCCATGGCGATGCCGTTCCCTGCGATGACGTGCTCGATGCCCTCGACGCGCTGGACGAAGCTGCTCGTGCGCTCGACGACGGGCGGGCCGAAGGCGTCGCCCAAGGCCTTCGCGCGATCGGGGCACGCCTCACACGCTTTCTTGCGCAGCAGTCGCTGGTCAGGCTCGCCGAGCCGACAACGCCGATCGATGGACGCCTTTTTCGCGTCGTCGGCGCCGAGCACGTTTCCGAGCTCCCCGATGGAGCGCCGGTGCGAGTGGTCCGGGCAGCCGTCCGCCGAGGCGACCGCGTGGTGCGAGAGGGAGAAGTGATCGTCAACCGCAGGGAGAGCACATGAAAAGCATCGGCATCGATCTCGGAACCACCAACTCCGTTCTTTCGTATCTCGAAGCTGGCCGTCCGGTGGCTCTGCCGGTCGGCGGCAGCCCGATCGTGCCTTCGGTGGTGCTCGTCGACGGCGAGCGGGTGATCGTCGGGCGCGAAGCTCGTAATCTCGAGCTGCTCCATCCGGAGACCACGATTCGATCGGTCAAGCGTAGGATGGGCACGGCGTACTCGTATTCGATCGGCGAAAAGACGCTGTCACCCGAGCAGGTTTCCGCCGAGATCCTGCGCGCGCTGGCTCGCGAGGCGGAGCGTGCGCTGGGCGAGCCCATTCACGAGGTCGTCATCACGGTGCCCGCTTACTTCGACGACGCGCAGCGCCGAGCGACGCTTCGCGCCGGCGAGCTCGCCAGCCTGCAGGTGCTGCGCTTGCTGAACGAGCCGACGAGCGCTTCGCTTTGTTATGGAGCGGTGGGCGCGGTCGGCCGGGATGAGCCCGAGCTCGTGCTCGTGTACGATCTGGGCGGCGGTACGTTCGACGTCTCCGTCCTCGAGGTGTTCGGTGACGTGCGCGAAGTGCGTGCCACCGCCGGCAACACCCGGCTCGGCGGTGACGACTTCGACGACAAGCTCGTGGCCGAGTTCGTCGAGCAACTGAAGCGCGAGCACGCCGTCGATCCTCGCGAGGACCCACGCGCCATGGCCCGACTGCGGCGTATCGCCGAGCAGACCAAGATCGCGCTGTCGACCGAGGTGCGCATCGACGTGCGCGAGGAATTCGTGGCCGAGGCGTTTGGCCGCGCCGTGCATCTCGAGCTCGAGCTCACGCGAAGGCATCTGGAGGGGCTGATCCGCCCTATGCTCGATTCGACGATGGTATTGACCCAGCGCGCGCTGCGGGACGCCGGCGTGACGCGTGAGCAGCTTTCCGCGGTTTGCTTGGTCGGCGGCTCGACGCGCATTCCCCTCGTGCGCGCGCTGCTCGAGGAGCACCTCGGCGCACCGGTCCACGAAGAGGTCGATCCGGATCTGGCCGTGGGCCTGGGAGCATCGGTGCAGGCGGCCATGCTGCGCGGCGAGCCAGTCGATCGCGTGCTCGTCGACGTGGCCGCGCATTCGCTCGGCATTCGGGTGATAGGTTCCAACGACGACTGGGAGAATGAGCCCGACACGTTCGCCCCGATCCTCAAGCGCAATACGGTGCTCCCCTCCTCGCGCGCCGAAGAGTTTTACACTTGTGCGCACGAACAGGAGACGCTTTTGGTCGAGGTGTTTCAGGGCGAGAGCGTACGGGTCTCCGAAAATGCGCCGGTCGGCTCCTTTCGTTGCCCCCTCGAGCCTAAGCCGGCCAACTCACCCGTTCGCGTCGAGTTCGCTTACGACCTCAACGGCATTGTCCGGGTGACCGTTTCGCAGCCCGGTGTCGAAGCGGCCAAGACCGTCGCCCTGCGGGTTGCCGACGCTGGACAGCGTAACGAGCAGGGGATCGAGGTTCCAGCGTCCGCGATCGAGCGCAGAGCCGAGCAGCTGCTCGGCGCGTTGGGACCCGACCAGCAGAAAGATCTTCGGATGCTCCTCGAGACATTCCGGGCTGCCCGAGGTGCTGCGCGCGCCCAAGCGGAAGAGGCTCTGCTCGACTTCTTCGCCGATCAGGAGCTCGAAGAGGAGTCGCCGCTTCCGCCGTCCTCGGACGTGCTCCAGGCCGTCGAAGCTGATGAAGCCATTTCGACCGGCGGCGCAACTGCACGAGCGGCAACGACAGAATCCAAGCAAGAAGCCGAGGGCAGCGAGACGGCCGCCACCACGGCTTCGGACGCGACGGAGGGCGGGCCGTGAGCCGTGCCTCGAGCCGCGAGCGCAAACGCATAACCCGCAACCTCGAGGAGCTCGAGAAGGGGCTTGCCCGCAACGATCTCGAGCGCGCGGTGACCGCATTCTTGCGATTGGCGGAAGACGATCGCGCCCGGTGGATGGATAAGGTCGAACGGCTCGTGCAGCAGGAGGTCGAGCGCGCCCGCGCGGCAGAGCGTTGGCGAGACCTCGCCGCGTGGGCAGTGCTCGCCGAGCGCGAGCCTCGAG
>DASWDH010000495.1:0-12826 GCA_036395495.1 Polyangiaceae bacterium | reverse complement strand
GGCGAGGCCTCGCGGCCGCCGACCTCTGAAAACATAGTTCCGACGGCCTCGCCGTAACTTACCTGGCCGACACGCGGCAATTGCCGATCGTGATCTGTCATGGCCGAAGACCTGCCACCGTGATGCTGGTCACGCTTGTTTTGCGGACCGGAATGCATCAGTCTGGAGGTTGCGTTCGCGCGGGTACCAGCTCGAATGCGAGCGCAGTGGCCATGAACAAAAGGGTTGTCGCGCTCCTGATTCTGTCCGGCGTCGTCGCGGTAGTGACTTTCGTTTTGGCGGGAGTCTGGCTCCGCACGAAGTGCTACGGCGGTGACGACCTTTGTCCAGGTATTCGGGTGGGGGGCCAACCTCTCGCGGTGAACGCCGATCCGGATGGGCTACTGGGTGAGCGGGCCCAGCAATTGGCGCGGCAGCCGCTCGAACTCACGGTGGAAGGCGTGCCCGACGTGCGCCGGGTTTTCACGCTCGGCGAGCTCGGGATCGTCCTCGACGTCGGGCGAACCGTATCGCTCGTTCGCGCGGTGGGCCACCTGGGGACGCACATCGATCGGTTCGCGGACGCCCGCCGGGCCGCCCGGGGCGAGATCGACGTGCCGCCCGTCGTCAATGTCGACGAAGAGACGGCACGCGCGGCGGTCATGGCGCTCAAAGACGAAACCGACGAGCTCCCGATTCCGGCGCGCCTCGACCTCGCGCACGGAGGCATCGTCGCCGAAGTACCCGGACATTTTCTCGACGTCGAAGACGCGTTCGAACGAATCCGTGGCGCCGCTCTGTCGGGCGCGTCGAGCGTCGAGCTCCGCCGGCTCTCCGTCGTGCCGCGCGTTTCGCGCGATTTTCTGCAAGCGATCGATCATCGCGAGCGGCTGGCGCGCTTTCAAACGGGGTTCTCGCGCCATGGCGACCAGGAGCTGCGGGCGCACAACATCGAAACCGCCGCGGCACGACTCGATGGAGTGGTGCTCCTGCCGCAGGAGCTCTTCTCGTTCAATACGATCGTGGGTCCCCGCACGGCGGAAAACGGATTTTCGAAGGGGTGGGAGATTTTCAAGGGGGAGATGGTGGAGGGAATCGGCGGCGGCACTTGCCAAGTGGCGAGCACCTTCCACGCGGCCGTCCTGCTGGCCGGGCTGGACGTCATCGAGCGGCTGCCCCACTCGAGACCGAGCGCGTACATCACGATGGGACTGGACGCGACGGTCGTGTACCCGGTCGTCGATCTCAAGGTTCGCAACCCGTACGATTTTCCGATCGTCGTGCACAGCTATGTGGAGGGCAACACGGTCTTCTTCGAGCTGCTTGGACGCGAACGTCCCGCCCACGTGACCTTCCGGCGAGAGGTGCTCGCGACGCGCCCCTACACGCGCAAAATCGAAGAGATGGCCGGGCTGCCGTCCGATCGCATCATTCGCAAGCAGCACGGCATTCGGGGCTACAAGATCCGGCGCACGCGAACGATCGCGTACCGTGACGGCACCCAGCACGAGGAATCGAACGTCGACACGTATTGGCCGACGATCGAGATGTACTTGGTCGCCCCGGGCATGGACGCAGAAGCCCTTTTGCCGCCGCTTCCCGAGAACGAATCCGGTCACTCGAGCTGGTCGCCGCTGGAGGAGTCCGAGAACCCAGCCCCCGCGGAAGCCGTTTCGGCGAGCCTTGCGGCCGTCGCTCCGAGCGGATCCTTGTCCAGTAGCAAAACGAGCGTGAGCACCGTGCCCACTGGAGCGAGCACGGCATGCACGGGCGATTGTCCTCCCGATCGTCCCAAGATCACGGAGGCTCCCGGCGTCCACCCTCCGCGGGCCGAGCAGCTGCGCGTGCCGACGAAGGTCATCATCGGATCCGGCCGGCCATGAAATCCTCCGCGGCGCGCGAGCGACCTAAGATCCCAATGCGCCACCACTTCTTCACGAGCCCATCCCCAGCATGACTGCCGCATTCTTGGCATCGGCAGCTCACGTTCTGAAGATTGCAGATTTGGCGCCGACCGGTCAGTTTAAGCGGGCTTATGGCCGCTCCGACGATCGATCTGGTAGCGGAAATCTGCGGCAATAGTGCTAGGGCCGACCGCTCGCTCCGTACATTGACCCACTGTCGGCAAAACCCGTAGAGTAGAACGGGCCGGCAAGCATGAAAACTTGCGAGCAGTGCCACCTCAGGTACCCGAACGAAAGCACGTTTTGCTTCGTCGATGGCAAGCCCCTCGTCCATCTGCAGGACCCTCGGGTGGGCACCACGCTGAGCGGGCGCTACGTGATCGAAGAAGTGCTCGGCGAAGGTGGAATGGCGACCGTGTATCGGGCTCGCCACAAGCTCGTCGATCGTCCCTGCGCAGTGAAGATCATGAACCCCGGGCTCTCTCGCGACCCGGTCGTGCGGGAGCGTTTCCGCCGCGAGCTGAAAGCCGCGCAGAAGCTCGCCCATCCCAACATCATCGAGATCTTCGACCAGGGCGAGACCGACGATGGCACGCCCTATCTGGTGATGGAACTTTTGGAAGGCGAGTCGCTGGGGACGACGCTCACCCGCGGCCCGCTCAGCCATCAGCGTGCCCTACCGATCATGGTGCAGATCGCACGAGCGCTCGCGCGAGCGCACGACTTCGAGGTCATCCATCGAGACTTGAAGCCCGACAACATCTTTCTCTGCAGCCGCAGCGATGGCACCGATCTGGTCAAGCTTCTCGATTTCGGAATCGCGCGTTCGATGCAAGATGCTCGACTGACCAGCAGGGGGGAAGTTTTCGGCACCCCCCAGTACATGGCTCCGGAGCGCATCACCAGCATCGATGCCGGGGCGTCTTCCGATCTCTACGCCATCGGCATCATCTTCTACGAGATGCTCTGCGGGCAGCTACCCTTCGAGGCGGCCGATATTCCGAGCTACTTCTTGAAACATTTGAAAGAGCCCCCGCCGCCGGTCACCAAGTTCGCCCCCCGTACGCCGCCCGCGCTCGAAAAACTCATTCACAGTCTGATGGCGAAAAAACCGGACGAGCGTCCCGTCGACGCTCACCGGATGCACACCGATCTGCTGGCGATCTGCAATAGCCTGCGCGTGCCGGTCCCGCCGGAGGCCGAGGCCGAAGAAGAGCCGAGCTCCCGCCGAATGATCGGCTCGCTCCCGCCCGTCGCCATCGATCGGTGGGGCAAGCGAACCGCGGTCTTCGAGCAGATGCTTGCTCGGGCATTCGGAGGCACCGCTCCCGCCGAGCTCTCGAAGATGCTCGACGAGGTGAAAACATTGGTGCGCGCCGTAGCCGACTATCGTGCTCAAAGCGTGGCCGAGCAACGCAAGCTCGAGGCGCTCGAAGCGCGCGGGCGCGATGGCCGGCAGCGTTTCGGTTTTGCGGTCGATGCTTTGGGGATCGATGCTTCCAAGGCCCGTGAAGAAGCGCGCGCCGCCCACGCCGAAGTCGTTCCGTTCACCAAGGCGACCGCCGAAGCCAGAACCGTCGCCCTTTCGGCCCGCGACGAAATCTTGACGTGGGAGGGGCGGAGCGCCTTCCAGGAACCCTACCTTGGGTTGCAACAGGCGTACGAAGGGGGAGCTGAAGCGGTGAAGCAGTGGCTGATCGCGCGCAAGGCAGAGCTCGAGGTGAACGCGATCGCCGAGATGCGCGACCGAGAAGTCGCCGATCTCGAATTTCAAATCCACGAGCTCCGCGCCGCGCTCGCCAACCTCGAGCTTACCGTCGAGGAGGAGAAAGCGAACAGCGAAAAGCGGATCGCCGAGCTCGACGAAAGGACCGAAGGCCTACAGGTCGAGCTCCTCGCGCTGGCGGCCCGCTTCTGTGCGCCCCTTCGCCGCCGCCCCGAGCTCGGCCAGCTCTTTCAAGAGCTCGAAGCCGACGCCGCCTAGTACGATTGGTCAGATCGTGGTTATGACAGGCTAGCGGTCGAGCGCATGAAAATTCTGATTGCTCCCAATGCATTCAAGGGGAGCCTCGACGCCTTCGAGGTCGCCGACGCCATTGCGGAAGGGCTGGCCAAAGGTCTCGCGCGCGCCGACATGATTCTGATGCCCATCGCCGACGGTGGCGACGGCACGCTCGCGGTCCTACTGGCAGCCCTGGGCGGCGAGGCGCTCCAAAACGAAGTGATCGGTCCGCTGGGGCGCCCGGTGATCGCGCAATGGGGTCTCGCCGGCGACCGAGCGACGGCCATCGTCGAAATGGCGCGCGCCTCCGGGCTCGCGCTGCTCCGCGCCGAGGAGCGCGACCCGATGATGGCGACGAGCTACGGTGCCGGCCAACTCGTGGGCGCCGCGCTCGACCGCGGCTGCCGTCGCATCGTCGTGGCGCTGGGCGGCAGCGCATCCGTCGATGGCGGGGCGGGCCTGGCGGAAGCGCTCGGAGCGCGCCTGCTCGACGGCTCGGGCACACCGATCGGTAGGGGCGGGGGAGCACTCGCCGCGCTCGAGCACATCGATGTCGCCGGTCTCGATGGTCGCCTCGCGAATGCGGAAATCATCGCTTTGTGCGACGTCGATAGCCCACTTTTGGGTCCCGAGGGGGCCGCGCGAAGGTTCGCCCCCCAAAAAGGAGCGACGGATGCCATGGTGGAGGCCCTCGAATCCAACCTCACGCGGCTCGCCGAGGTGATCGCGCGCGATCTCGGCCGCGACATCCGAAACGCCGAGCATGCCGGCGCCGCGGGTGGAGTGGCCGCGGGCATTGCGGGAATTCTCGGCGGCCGACTGGTGCGGGGCATCGATTTCGTTCTCGAGTGTCTGCGGTTCGACGAGCGACTCGAAGGCTGCGATTGGGTCGTCACCGCCGAGGGCTCGCTGGATCGCCAAACGCTTGGCAACAAGGGGCCCTATGGCGTCGCGCGGGCCGCTCAGGGTCGGGGCATTCCCGTGCTGGCATTGACCGGAGCGCTTCCCGACGATTTCAATCGCGAAGACTTCTCCATCTTTCAGGCGATTCTGTCGATCTGCCCCCGACCGATGACGCTCGACGAGGCACTCGGTCGCACGCGTCAGCGTTTGGCGGCGACCGCCGAGGAAGTCGGGAGACTGTTGCTGCTGCCCCGACCGAAATAGCGGCAACTGGACTAAGCTGCCTGGCGGCATGTCCAAGCTCGACAAGGTTCGCATCGGTATCGTCGGCGCCGGCAAGGTCGCCCAGACCCACCTGAAGAACTATGCCGCCCTCGACGACGTCGAGGTCGCGGCATGCGCCGACATCGACGAGGCGGCGGCACGGCGCTCCGCAAGCACCTTCGGCATTCCCAGCGTCTACGCGAACTTCCGCGATCTGCTGGCCCGCAGCGACATCGATGCGGTCGACGTGTGTCTCCACAACAACTATCACATGCCGATCACCGTCGCGGCGCTCGAGGCGGGCAAGCACGTTTATTGTGAGAAGCCGATGGCGGGCTCGTATTGCGATGCGCTCACCATGCTGCAAACGGCGAAAAAAAGAGGCAAGAAGCTCCACATCGAATTCTTCACGCTCTTCTCGGACGAGACACGCGCCGCACGAGAGCTCATCGACGGGGGAGAGCTCGGCGAGCTTTACCATGCGCGATCGACGGGCTTCCGAAGGCGGGGGCGCCCTTACGTCGACGGCTACGGTACGCCTGATTTCGTGAGTAAGCGCTTGGCGGCCGGGGGCGCTTTGTACGACATGGGCGCCTATCACATTGCCCAGCTACTCTGGTTGCTCGGGAATCCGAAGATCGAACGCATCACCGGAAAGACCTACCAAAAGATAGATATGGACCCGAAGCGCCGCCGCGCGTCGGGTTACGACGTCGAAGAGCTCGCCGTTGGTTTCGTTCGCTTGGCGGGTGGTGTCTCGCTCGACATCGTCGAGGCATGGGCCGCCCACCTCGACGGCATCGAGGGGCCGGCGATCCTGGGCTCCCGTGGCGGCATTCGCCTGCGGCCGTTCGGTTTCTTCAAGAGCTACGGAAACATCGACGTCGATGGCGCGGTCGCCCTCGACCGAGCTCGGTTTCGTTGGGAAAATCTCGCCGACGACGGCGCCGCCTACGCGAGCTCGCAGGCACATTGGGTTGCCGCTCTGCAAGGTCGAGTGGACCTGATGCCGACCGCCGAAGTCGGGCTCGCGACGATGCTCGTCTCGGAGGGCATCTATCTTTCGGAGCGCCTCGGCCGCGAGGTGACCGGGGAAGAGGTCGAAACGGCATCGGTTTCTACGGCTGTGCCGATGTAGTCACCTAACATGACTGCGTCAGATCTTGGCGATGACAGATCACGATCAGCAATGGCCGCGCGTCGCCCACGGAAATGACGGCGAGGCCGTCGGAAGCCGCGCGTCAGACCGGAATCGCCGCTAGGCCTCGCCTCTGTTTGAGTTACTCGGCGCGGCCTGCGGCCCCGCCTGCGGTGGCTTCGGCTACAGCCAGTTCCGCCTGTCCGGTCAGTACTTAAGTGGGTCTATGGCTACTCCGATGAGACGATCTGGTAGTGAGGATCTAACGCAGTAAATGCTAAGTCCGCGTTACTCGGCGGGGCCTTCGCCCCGCCTGCGGTGCGGGCCACCTGGTCAGTGGGATGACCGATGCCGGTCACCGACAGGGTCATGCGACGTAGCGTTGCTCACATGTCGCCACATCTCGAACGCCGAAGCTCGGCGACACGATCCCTTCGATCTCTCGCGTGACATCGCCCTCCGCTCGCGCGCGTGTGGTGATCGGACGCGGGTGACGAACGCGGTACGAAAGATGCTCGGAACCAAGCCGGAGATTGGGATACTTCGCTTAAGCTGCGCCCCGCAGCACCGTACTACGCGAGGCCGGACGTGATGAGAACGGGACCGCGGAACGGACCGACGTGACAGCCGGCACGGAGGTCGAATCAGAATGAACGCACGCAAGCTTGTGAGCCTTGCTTTTCTTGGGGCAGCCTTGGCGGCTGTCGGTTGTGGAGGAGACGACGGCGCCGACGTCAGCACCGGTTCGAGCGGCGCAGGCGGTGCCGCGAAAGACGGCGGTGCGACGGGCGGCCGTGCGGGCACCGCGACCGGATCTTCCGGTTCGACCTTGACCAGCGGCGGTAGCAGCGGCGCGGTGGGTTCGGGCGGGGCGACGACCGACGCTGGGGGAGACGTTTCGACCGGCGGTTCAGCCGGATTGGGCGGAGGTGGCACTGGCGCCGGCGGCTCCACGCTGGCCGATGCCTCGAGCGAACCGAGCATTCCCGAAGGCGGCGTGACGTGTGGAGTCTTCGGTGACCCCTGCACGTACGGTGCTACGTGCTGTTCGCAAGTATGCGACAGCAACACGCACACCTGCGCCTCCAGGGTCGAAAAGTGCAGCGCGGCGGGGACGTCGTGTTCGGCGCCCACCGACTGCTGTTCGCTCAACTGCGGTAGCAATGGTTACTGTGCGCCGACGGCGTGCGTTTCCGACGGCCAGACCTGCACCGGGACGACCGGTGGGTGCTGCGGCGGCACCTGCAGCACCGGCGCCTGTCAGGCATTGAACCCGATCTGCCGCACCTCGGGCAACACTTGCACGACCAACGATCAGTGCTGTTCGCACCTGTGCGGTGCGGATGGCCACTGCCTGCTCGGCGGATCGTACTGCATCCAGACCGGCGATGTGTGCGTGCGCGGCTCCGACTGCTGTGGTGGAATCTGTAACATTGCATCGGGCAACACGCTCGGCACCTGCTCGGTGCCGGCTCCTGGCGGCACGCGCTGCAGCGGCGCCGTCGACGGCACGTTCTGCAATGGCTGTGGCACCTGCTGCAGCCGGCTCTGCGCACCTTACGGCCCGACCGGCGTTTTCATCTGCCAGCCGGCCAACGGTTGTCACATCGACGGTGACCTATGCTTGCGCGACCGCGACTGCTGCGGCAACGACAGTAGCTTGCCGACCTCGGGTCAAACCGTGCAGTGTGTGCGCGAACATGCCACCGATACCGTCGGCGTGTGTCGCAACCCGATGGGCTGCTCGCCGGAAGGCAACGTTTGCCACTATAGAGGCGACGAGACCTACACCTGCAACGTCTCCTCGGCTCCGAACAATTGCTGCGGAGCGACCGGCAATTCGGGCGCATGCGTGCTCGATCAGCTCGGCGTCCCGCGCTGCAAAGGGATCGGTACCTGCCGCAAAGGTGGCGAGACCTGCGCCTTCACAGGTGATTGCTGCAACAACGTGCCCTGCGTGCCCGACGACAGCGGGCAGCTACGCTGTCTCGCCGTGCCGGACGGCGGGACGAGCTGTGTGCCTTCGGCAGGCAACTGCACGGTGACCGCCGACTGCTGTCCGGGAACGAGCTGCATCGTTCCGCAGGGGAGCACGCTCGGTAAGTGCGGCATCATCACGACGCCGCCGCCCGACGGGGGCACCTCATCGCCGGACGGCAGCACCGCGCCCGACGGCGGAACCACGCCGCCCGACGACGGAGGAACATCCACACCCGACGCGACGCCGCCTCCCGTATGCTCGCAATACGGTCAAATCTGCACCACCAACGCCGACTGCTGCAACGGCATCCCCTGCTATGGAGATGGAGGCATCTGCCGCATTCCACCGATGTGATGCACATCCGAGGGGCGGTTCGCGTGAGCCGCCCCTCTTGCCTGATTGCTTTTTTTGGGGAGATTGAGGAGCGTATCCCATGCAAACAACGAAGAGCTCGATGCGGCATACAACTCGGGTGGCACGGGCGTGCTCGGTGCTCGCGGTGCTGGCCACGGCAGCCTGCGGCGGCGACGACAGCGGCGACACCTCAGGAAGCGGGGGGGGCACGGCTTCAGGCGGGACTCGCACCACTGCGGGTAGCACCGGTACCGGCGGTTCGATCGGTTCCGGCGGCTCGATCGGTCTGGGCGGGACGTCGGGTACGGGCGACGCGGCCACCGATAATGCGGTGAACTGCGGGGCCTCGAAGATCGAGGCGACCGCCAAAGAAATCGACATGCTGCTGGTGCTCGACAAGTCGGGAAGCATGGCCTCGGAGTCCGGCTTCGGGACTGCCAAGTGGTCGGCGATGAAAACCGCGCTGTCGACGGCGCTCACCAAAGTGCAGGGCGGCCTCTCTTTCGGTCTCGAGCTCTTCCCCCACCGACTCACGTCGCCCATTCCTTTCGACTGCGGGACCGCATGCTGGGAGCTGCCGCCCGGCGACAGTGCCATTCTGGTTCCGGTGGCCATCGGAACGACGCGCGTGCCGAGTATTCTCACCACCCTGAGCGGCGTCGAGCCATCGGGGGGAACGCCTACCGCCGCGGCGCTCAAGGCCGCCGCGGATTACTTCACCGTCGGAGCTGGTAAAGCTCTCGCCGGCGACAAATACGTGCTCCTCGCGACCGACGGCGGCCCCAATGGCAACGCTACGATCATGTCGTGCGCGCAGTCGGAGTGCACGACGAACTTGGACAACAACTCGTTGAACGGCGATGCGGGCACGTTTCCGAACTTGTGCGATTCCGGCTTCGCGGGTCCCATGAACTGCCTCGACCGCGCGGCGACCGTGGCGCAGCTCAGTGTGATGGCCAGCGCAGGCCTGAAAACTTTCGTGGTGGGCATCGCCAGCCGCAGCCCCGACCCCTACCAGAGCACGCTCGACGAGATGGCCGTCGCCGGCGGCGTTCCCGCTTCGACCGCGAGCCCGAAGTACTACGCGGTGACCGCTGCGGGAGGTGTTTCGGGCCTCGAAACGGTGTTCGAGACGATCACCAAGCAGCTCATCAAGACCTGCCGGCTCCAGCTTCAATCGCAGCCGCCCGACAAGACTCTGATCAACGTCTACGTCGACGGAAAGGTCGTTGCCCCGGGTACCAATGGCTGGTCGCTCGACGAGACGACCCAGCCATTCACCATCGTGCTGCAAGGTACGACGTGTATGACGGTCGAATCAACGGGCGTAAGCAGCGTCGAAGTCCAGTACGGTTGCCCTACCGTCCCTCCCAAGTGAGCTCGACCGGCAACAGGTCCGGCCGGCGGGAACCCATACCCACCGCCCATCCCATCGAGTAGCGGGCGTTCACCTCGCAGCGGGGGTTGAAGCGGACGTCGCCGCCCGCGTCCTTCCATCGAAATGCGTCGATGCCGAAAGGTCCGAAGTAACCGGCGCTCGCCAGAGCGGCCGCGGTGCGCTCGGCTTCGGTGAAGAGGGCGCGCTCTTCGCCGGCGGTCAGGAGATCGGCCGGCAGACGGGAGCTCTTGGACCAAGCTCCGGTCTCGTCCACGATCTGAAGGGTGGGATCGCCGAGCGTGAGGCTTCCTCGCCGCGAAAGAAAGCCGTGCATGCCGATGTCGATCACCCGCTCGACCCACGGCTCGACCTGAAGCCCGCCTCGATCGGTCAGTGACGCGCGGACGAACGGCTCGACGGAAGGACCGAGCTCGTTCGAACGGAGTCGCTGGCGGCCGCGTCCCGCGAAGCCGAACGCGCGCTTCAGTACCCACGGCCCTCGTGAGGAGGACAGCGCTTCGACGAGCTCGGCGCGCGCGTGCACGAAGCGAGCGCCGGGAAGATGTTGGCCGAGCTCTGCCGAAAACGCGCGGTGGTTCACCCGCTGCAGAACGTCCAGCGGAGGCGACGGGGGAATGGCTGCACCCGCGCGGCGAAGTGCGACGATGGCGCGCGGCGTGGGGCAAAACGCGCGCCCCTCGAAGCCGCCGTCAAGCGACTCCGCGACGGGGTTCGACGGTGCGAGGATCACATCGCCCGCTGGGACGAGGCCGTCGAGTCGCTCCACCAACGAGGTAAGCCGCGCCGCCACGGCTGCATTGGGGGCGTAGCCGATCGGACGTGCCAGTTCTTCGTCCGCGTCGAAGTTCAGATACCAGACTCTCTGCATTGCCATGCAGCGAGCTCCTCCACGAAGCGCGCGGAAAGACCGGATCGCATTCGTCCCTCGCGCTCGATGGGCTTACCGCGCATCACCATGGGTGACAAAGGTGCGGGCAGGTGCTCGCGCCACGTGGCGAAGTCGGCCGCGCCGGTCCACACGCGAAACCATCGCAGAGCGAATCGGACGTGGGGGATCTCCTCCTCGAAAATCGTCGTTTGAAGCTCGGCGCCGCGCTCGTCGCCCGCGTCGCGAAAGCGCTCGGCGAACCGCACGGCGTGGTCGAGGTTTCCTCCCTCGAACCCCACGCCCATGGTGGCGACGAATTGGGCCGGTGTTTCAGCCGCCGGCACTCGGTCCCAGAACCAGTCGCGCACGGGAAAATCGCCGTACGCGAAGCCGAGCGACGCGAGGTAATCCCGGTACATGCACATGTGGCGTATCTCGTCGCGCGCGACCTTCGCGAGGCCGCGCCGAAAACTCGATGGCGTTTGGGGGTACGCAAGGATTGCCCAGCACATGAGCTCTGCGGCTTGGAGCTCGTGATGCAAAAAGGTGTGAACGAGCTGGGCCCTGCGTTGCGGCGTTCGAAGCGCATCCCGTCTCGGCGTTTTCGTGCGTGTGACGGCTCGCACGAGACCGGCCGGTCGCATCGGCCGCAGGGCGCGTCGCGAAGCAGGTGCCGTCTCGAGCTCGCGCGGTGGAAGCGAGAGCTCGAATTTCCGGCTTACCTCGGCGGCCCCCAAATAGTCCCACGCCCATCTTTCCAGGGTTCCGGCCGCTGGCGTCACGAGCATGGGTGCCTCGTTCGGGCTACGTCCCGAGGCCGAGGATAGTGCGATTGCGCTCTCGGCGACAGCCGGCGCATAATCCGCGCCATGGCACGCGTATTCGAGAAGTGGACGGTTTTGCCCCATGGACCCCTCGAGAAGCTGACCGAGAATCTCTGGCGCGTCGAGGGGACGATGCCGAATCCCAACATTCGGCGGGTGATGACGATTGCGCGCATGAAGGACGGCCGCCTCGTCATCCACAACGGCATTGCGCTCGAAGACGCTCTGATGGCGGAAATCGAGCAGTTCGGCACGCCCACCGCGATCGTGGTGCCGAATGGCTTTCACCGCCAGGACGCCAAGATCTACAAGGATCGTTACCCGACCGCCGATGTCTACGCGCCCTCGGCGGCGGTCACCGATGTGGCCAAAGTCGTTCCCGTCGCCGGCGATTACACCCAGGCTCCCAAGGACGACACCGTGCAGTTGCATCACCTCGAAGGCTGCAAAGGCAAGGAAGGCGTTCTCGAGGTGAGGTCCGAAGATGGCACGACTCTCGTTTTCAATGACATGATCTTCAACATTCCGAAGCGAAGGGGGCTCATGGGCTTCCTTCTGTCGCCCAGCGGCAAGCCGGCGGTCCCCCGCGTCAGCCGGTGGATGCTTCTGAAGGACAAGGCGGCCTTCGTCCAGCACGTGAATCGCATGGCGACTCCCAACCTGCGCCGGGTCATCCTCTCGCATGGACAGATGCTGACCGAGCAACCCGGCGAAACGTTGAAGCAGATTGTCGCCGAAGCCTAGCATTACTGGGTCAGATCCTCGCTACCAGATCGTTGCATCGGAGTAGCCATAGTCCCATGAAAGTACTGACCGAACAGGCGGAGCTGGCTTTCGGCGAAGCCAAAGAGGCGAAGCCTTGCGGCTCTTCCGTGCTGAAGCACAGCTCCGACGGCCTCGCCGTAACTTATGTGGCCGCCCCGCCGAAATTGCCGATCGTGATCTGGCATAGCCAAAATCTGACCCACTAGTGGTAGCTACGTTTTGATGCTCAGGCGTTTGATCATCTTCTGAAGGCCGAAACGCGAGAGCCCCAGCATTTCGGCGGCTTTGGTCTGGTTGCCGCGCGTTTCCAGGAGCGCCGTCTGGACGAGCTCCATCTCGAGCGCGTCGACGCGGGGCCGCACGCGCAAGCCCACAGGCTCGCCGTCCCCCTGATCGGCCGGTCGCTGCACCTCCGCCGAAAGGTGCTCGGCTTCGATGATGCCGT
>DASWDH010000494.1:0-6328 GCA_036395495.1 Polyangiaceae bacterium | reverse complement strand
CGTTCGCGGTATCACCTTTCGTCAAGCGCGAGCTGCGGCCGGGTCATCACGCCGTTCGCATCGTTCCCGGAGAGGGCATCGACGATCAGGAGCTTCCGTCGGCGATCACCGAAGCGGGAAGTGAGTCGATTCTTGCGGTCGTCGGCCCCACGCTCGTTTTTCGTCAGCTTCATGATCAGCTGGTGGTCAAGGATAGCCGCGGTACACAAGTCCTGCGCGACGGGCTCATGTCCAAGACCGTGTGGGGCGGTATCAGTTTGGTTACGCTCGCGTGCATTTGCCTCTTCATCGGAGCGACCGGAAAGAGCGCCCAGCTTCCGCTCTACGTCTGGCTGCCCGACGCGATGGCCGGCCCCACGCCGGTGAGCGCCCTCATCCATGCGGCGACGATGGTCACCGCCGGCGTCTACATGATCGCGCGGCTCTCGTGGCTCTTCTCGCTGAGCGGCACGGCATCCGCCGTCGTGGCGTTCATCGGCGCAGCGACGGCGCTCTACGCCGCGACGATCGGCTTCTTCCAATACGACATCAAAAAGGTTCTCGCCTACAGCACGGTGAGCCAGCTCGGCTTCATGTTCATCGGCGTAGGGGTGGGCGCGTATTGGGCCGGCATCTTCCATTTGATGACCCATGCGTTCTTCAAGGCCTGCCTCTTCCTCGGTTCGGGCTCGGTCATTCACGGCATGCACGCCGTCGAGCACGATCCCGACGCCGCCCAGGACATGCGCAACATGGGAGGGCTGCGGCGCGTGATGCCGCTCACCGCGCGCACGTACTTCATCGCATGCTTGGCGATCACAGCGGCTCCCATACCGTTGTTCGCGGGTTTCTGGTCGAAAGACGAAATTCTCTGGAAGGCGTTCAACACCCAGAACATCGGAGCGCTGCCGGGGGTGCTCATTTACGTCATCGGGCTCACCGCCGCCGCCTGTACGTCGTTCTACATGTGGCGCAGTTATTTTCTGACGTTCGAGGGGGAGCATGCGAAAGCGGAGATCGCCACGAAGGTGCACGAGTCGCCTCCGGCCATCACCTACGTGCTCGCCGTGCTCGCGTTCCTCTCCACGATCGCCGGCGTCCTCTTCGGTTTCTCGACGCACCTCGTCGGCGGTCATGGCGATCCCCTTCTGGAAAGCTGGCTGCACCCCGTTCTCGCCGACGCCGACGTTCGCTTTGCCGACTCCGGGCTCGCCCTCGAGTACCTGCTCATGGCCCTGTCGGTCGGGCTGGCCATCGCCTCGTGGGCTGCCGCTCGCAATCGATATGGTGAGGGACGCGCGCGCGACTGGGCCACGCGCGAGCGCGCGCTCCCACTCTTCGAAGCCATCCAGAACAAATACTGGGTCGACGAGATCTACCAGGCGACGGTCATCGCCTGGGTGCTCAAGCTTCGGCTCATTCTGGCCGACATGGATCGCTGGGTGGTCGATGGTCTCGTCAACGGCGCCGGCATCCTGGCCAAAGGTGCGGCTTGGATCACCGGCGCCATCGATCATTACCTCGTGGACGGCGCCGTCAACTTCGTGGCAGAGGGCACCCTCTCCGCCGGCAATCGCCTGCGCAAGGTTCAAACCGGCCGCATCCAATCGTACGTGTACGGCCTCCTCGGAGGGGTCGCGTTTTTCGCCATCTTCCGGTACTTCCTGGCCAGATAAGAGAACGTCGTGAAACGAAATCACCTCTCCCGCCTTGCCCGAAGTCTCACGCTGCTCGCGCTCGCCCTCAGCGCGATGCTCGGCATCTCTCGAGCCGTTTTCGCTGCCGAGGTGGATCCGAACGCCCGAGCGATTCCTCGGCCCCAAGGCCTCGTTCAGCTATCGGTAAACGGAAGTTACGGGCCGGTCGAGCTGGTACGGGAAGGCGAAACGTTCAAGGGCACCTTCGACGTCAAGAACGTCGGCCCCGGTGAGCTCGATGTGACCCGCCTCTCGGTGCGGACATCGCCGGCCGACCCGCGCATGCCCGCCGGTGTCGACGCTTCGTTCGACGACGGCAAGCCGAACGCGCACCTCGCTCCCGGCGCCGCCAAGCGCGTCGTGGTTCGTTGGTCGCCGGCGAAGGTCACCGCGCTGAAGGAGCTTTACGGGCACATCGTTGTCGAGTCGAACAGCAGCGATCATCTAGCGGCGGCCATGGGAGTTCACGCCGAGCTCCCGGGCCCGGCGCCTTGGCTTTTCCAGCACATTCTCAGCTGGCTCACGTTTCTGCCGATGCTCGGCCTCGCTCTCATCTTCCTGGCTTACCTCGCCGGCTACAAGAACGACCGCAACATCCGCTGGTTGACCCTGGTGATCATGGGGATCAATCTCGCGCTCGCCGTATGGCTCTACGCCCACTTCGACGCCGGCGTGCGCAGGCTCGACGGAAACGACGGCTACCAGTTCATCGAGCGAGTCATCTGGATCCGCTCGCTCAACGTCGAGTACTTCGTCGGCATCGACGGCATCTCGGTGACGATGGTGCTCTTGACGGCGCTCATCTCTTTCGTGGGCGTCATCGCCAGCTGGTCGGTCGAGAAGCAGCTCAAGGGCTACTTCGCCATGTACTGCCTGCTGGTGACCGGCATGATCGGCGTCTTCGTCGCGCTCGATCTCTTCCTCTTCTACGTGTTCTGGGAAGTGATGCTCTTGCCGATGTATTTCCTCATCGGCATCTGGGGCGGACCACGCAAGGAGTACGCGGCCATCAAGTTCTTTCTTTATACGCTGGCCGGCTCCGTTTTCATGCTCTTGGCATTCATCGCCCTCTACTACAATGCGGATCCGACCTACCTCTCCGACGGCACGTCGGTGACCCACAACTTCAGCATTCCGGATATTGGTCGCGTCGACTACGCGGGCAAGAACCTCATGATCCTGGGGCTCAGCCTGGTCAAGGTGTGCTGGGTGGCGCTCTTCGTGGGGTTCGCGATCAAGATACCGATGTTCCCGTTCCATACCTGGTTGCCCGACGCGCACGTCGAAGCACCCACCGCGATCAGCGTGATTCTAGCGGGTGTGCTGCTCAAGATGGGCACTTACGGCATCCTGCGGATCAACTTCGGGATCCTGCCGGAGGCGACGGCCTGGGCGGCTCCGGCGATGGCTGCCTTCGGCACGATCAACATCCTGTACGGCGCCTTCTGCGCCATGGCGCAGGAGGATTTGAAGAAGCTCGTGGCTTATTCCTCGGTCAGCCACATGGGCTTCTGCCTTCTCGCGATGGCGTCCCTCACGCCGACGGGGATCCAGGCGTGCATCGTGCAGATGTTCAACCACGGCACGATCACGGCGATGCTCTTCACCCTGGTGGGGGTCATCTACGACCGGGCCCACACTCGCGAGATCGGCCGGTTCGGCGGCCTCGCCAGCGAGATGCCGCTCTACACTGCGTTCGTCGGCTTCGCGTTCATGGCATCGCTCGGATTGCCGGGGCTCTCCGGCTTCATCGGCGAAGTGCTGACGTTCATGGGCGCGTTCCCCGTCTATCGCGTGATGACGATCCTCGCCGCCACCGGCGTCATCATCACCGCGGCCTACCACCTGTGGGCGATGCAGCGCATGTTCCTCGGGAAATTCCGGGACGAGTGGCGCTCCAGCCATTATCTCGAAGCGTTCGGCGGAAAGTTCCCGGAGATCAACGCGCGCGAAGTCGCGTCGCTCGTGCCGTTGGCGGTCATCGTGCTGGTGCTCGGCTTTTATCCGAAGCCGCTTCTCACGCTCATCGACCGCGGCGTCATCGACCTTTTCAACGTCGTAAGTCCGCCGGGGCCGACGCAAATCGCCCTCGGGGCGCGTTAGTCATGCCGACGGTCGTTCTCTCCAATTTCGACAGCCTGCCTTTCTTCGCGCCCGAGCTCGGGTTGGTCGTGGGCATCCTTCTTCTCATCGTATGGGATCTGGCGGTGCGCGGGCCGGGCAAAGTCCAGGGGCTCGTCGCCATCGCATTGGTGACGCTCGCCTATGCCGGCAGCCAGGCGGCTCTCTATCTCGCCAAGGACGAACCGAGCCGCGTTCTCTTCGGCGGGCTCATGGCCTCGGACAGGTTCGCCCACACGTTCCGCGCCCTCTTCGCCCTGGTCACCGCGGTCATCGTTCTCTTTTCATTCCCCGGTCAGGAGAAGCTCGAAGGATCCGAGGCTCAAAAGGGCATTGGCGAGTTCTACGTATTGCTTCTCACCGTCGCCCTCGGCCTCGACATGATGGCGATGAGCCGCAATCTCCTCATGATCTATCTGTCGCTCGAGCTGGTCAGCATCATCTCGTTCATCATGGCGGGCTACAAGATCAACGACCGAAAATCGAGCGAGGCGGGGCTCAAGTACGTCATCTTCGGAGGCGTTGCATCGGGCATCATGCTCTACGGCATGAGCTGGCTCTTCGGGCTCACGCAGTCACTCAACCTCGCCGAGATCAGCAAGCGAGTCGTCACCCTTTCCGCCGCGGAAGGGCGGGTGCCCGAGGCGGTGTTCGTCGCCGTCATCTGCATGCTCGCGGGTTTCGGCTACAAGATCAGCGCGGCGCCTTTCCACATGTGGACGCCCGACGTCTACGAGGGAGCGCCGACGCCGGTCACCGCATTCCTGTCGGTCGGCCCCAAAGCGGCCGGTTTTGCCATCCTGCTCCGCTTTTTCGCAGACGGTCTCGCGGCGCGCGGCTCGATGGGCGGCTCGGTCGGCACCCCCTGGCCCATCGTGGGCGGGGTTCTGGCGATGGCCACGATGACCGTCGGCAATCTCTCGGCGCTCGGCCAAAACAACGTGAAGCGCATGCTGGCGTACTCGAGCATCGCTCACGCCGGTTATATGCTGCTCGGCTTTTGTGTGTTCAACGACGCGGGCACGGCGGCGATTCTCTTCTACGTCGCGACGTATTGTCTGATGAACCTCGGCGCCTTCTTGGTGGTGATTGCGGTCGCCGAGCGAAGCGACGGGGACGAGACGATCGAGGCTTTCCGCGGGCTCGGCACGCGCTCGCCGGTGCTCGCCATCTGCATGGCGATCTTTCTGTTTTCCCTGACCGGCCTGCCGCCCTTCGCCGGGTTCGTGGGCAAGTTCTACATTTTCGCGTCGCTGCTTCGCGTCGGCGGCAGTTGGAACTGGTTCATTGCCGTGATCGGCGTGCTGAACAGCATCGTCTCGCTCTTCTATTACGCGCGCGTGTTGCGGGCGATGTATCTCACCCCCGCGGAAAAGACCGAGGGCATCGAGGTCCGCACGATGTTCGGCGCCACCACGCTTGCCCTCGCGGTGCCCACGATCGTGCTCGGCCTCTACTGGGGGCCGGTTTACGACTTCGTGACGCGATCGTTGGTGATGGTGCGTTAGACGAAAGTCCTACTGCCGAAGGCGCTTGACGCGCCGGGACGGCGGCGGCATCCCCTGCCCCGTGCCTGAGGAAGCCGAAACGCAGCACGACGTCCACGAGGCCAGCCAGCCCGCGCACGCCGACGTCCTCGTGGAACCGGCCGACGAGCTCGCGCCCGACGAGCCACGCACGCCGCTTTGGCTCACGATGCTCGGAGGCGCTCTCTTCTTGCTGATGGCGATCGTTTGGCTTGTCGCACGCCCGTCCGACCGCGCATCGACCGAGCTCACGCCCGCGATGTCAGCCAGCGCATCCGTGGCTGCCGCGCCTGCACAACCCCCCAACGTCCTGCCGCCGCAAGCAGCGCCCCCGGCTACGCCGCCCGCCCCTTCGCCGGGGCCGACACTCGCGCCGATATTTCGCGAGCTTCCCAAACCTGCGGGTAAACCGACGAAGGCGACCAAGGGCGGCAAACCCTGACCGACCACGCTCCCAACACCCAAGGTGCCCAACGATGACACGAACGATCCTGCGCTCCGCGATGCTGTTGGTTTTGGTGACCTCCGCTGCGCTAACCGTCGCGGCCCAAGCTCCAGCACAACCGAATCCGGCGCAGCCAGCAGTGCAGCCCCCGCCGGGGCAGCAACCTTATCCGGCCCAGCCCCCGCCGGCGCAGCCTCCCCCGCCGCAGGGCTATCAACAGCAACCCTATCCGGCGCAGCCTCCCCCGGGTCAACCCTATGCGGCGCAGACCTGGCAGCCACTGCCGCCGGCCTCACCGCCCGCGAGCCCTCCGTTCGGCGAGCAGGGGCAAATCATTTTGAGCGCGGATCGTCTGTTCGGGTTGAGCTTCTGGTGGTCGAAGCTCGAAACCGACGGCGGCATCACCTCATCCGCGAACGGAACGGCGATCAACTTGCTATGGGGCGATAGCCAGGACGTCACGATTTACTCGATTCCGCGTTTCGGCTTCGACTACGTCATCGTGCCGAACTTGTCGCTCGGGGGTTCGTTCGGCTTCATTCACCGATCCGCCAGCGGAG
>DASWDH010000493.1:0-11478 GCA_036395495.1 Polyangiaceae bacterium | reverse complement strand
AGCGGCCGGCGAACGTCGCCAAAAAAATGTTCTCCGGCTTGATGTCCTGGTGGCGCAGCCCGGCGTTGTGAAGCGCATCGAGCGCACGCGCGATCGGCAAAAAAACTTCGTACGCTTCGTCGAGATTCAACGGACCGCGCTTCAACCGATCGGCCAAGGTCTCGCCCTCGTAGACCGGCATCGTGAGCCACACGTAAGCTTCGGTCATCCCGTGGTCTTTCAGCTGCACGATGTTGGGATGGCTAGCCGCGGCCAGCATCACGAGCTCGCGCTCGACGTTGCGACCCGAGTAGACCTCGCGTGGCACGACCTTGAGGGCGACCTGGTGGGCCGGTACGTCGATGCGTTCCGCGACGTACACTTTGCCGAACATCCCTTTACCGAGCAGTCGGACGAGGCGATAGTGCCCGCCTACAACGTCGCCGACGTCGGGGAGTTCCTCGGTATGAAAACGCCCGGAAACCGACCCTGCGGGCGCAGATTCATCCACGACCGTCGCCGCGAGGGCTTCGGTCATCGTGGCTCGGAAAACGGCTCGTGTACCCACAGCGAGCTCTAGCCTAACCTACATCTCGCCTTGGTAACCTACGCGTGGTATCAGGACGTCCCCCAATCGCTCGCGCCCATAGCTCAGCTGGATAGAGCACCGGTCTACGGAACCGGTTGTCGGAAGTTCGAATCTTCCTGGGCGCGCCAAGCCTTCGGCTTGTCTCGCCCACGAAGTTCTAGCTGCAGATCGCTCGCTGCGCTCGCGATCTGGAGACGAATCTTCCTGGGACTACCCGCGGGTGGTCCCCGTCTTGGCTTAGGGGGGGACTCCAGGAAGATTTGCGTGGGGTGGGGTCGTGACGTAGTTTACCTGCACTCACGGTGCGCGCCCCTTGGGTGCATGAGTTCAAGCGGCACGAGCCGGCGTGAGGTGAATATGCAGCGGCAGAGCGCAAGGGGTTCGTCGAGCCGGAGCGAATCCGTCGAGCTGGCCAGTTTTCTCACACCGCCGTCTCGATTCCGCAGCTCGGTTCCACCGCCGCCAGAGCCGGCTCCGGCTCCACCCGAGGCGGTCGTGCACGAGGCCGACCCCGAGGCGGTCTCGCGTCCGAGCCTTTTTTCAGAGCTGCCTATCCCACGTTCGCGTCGGCATTCGACGCCCGTTCGTCCGGTCCATGCACCAGAAACGCCGCGCGCGGAGCCGCCGGCTGCACCAGAGGTCGAGCCCGACCCCGAAGCTTTGGCGCCCATCCTCGAGCCCGGGCCGGACGAGACCTTCGATGTCGTGCCCTCGTTCGACCCGATCTGGACGCCTCTCCGGCTTCGTTGGGCGGCGATCGCCGGGCTTGCTTTGGCGATCGTCGTGGTGGCGTTGATTGTTCGGCGTGGCGTCGTGAATCGCGCCGCACGTGCCTCGGCTGCCGCGGGTAGCGTGGCGGCCCAGCCGATGCCCATCGCTCACGAGCCGCTCCGAGCCGACGACGATCTCGATCTCACCGACGATACGCCGACCCAGCCGCCCGATCCAGCACGCGCCGAACGCCTTCGTCGCGAAGCGCGCGCGCAGCTCGAAGGCGGTCACGTCGCCGAGGGTGTTGCCCTCGCGCGCCGCGCGGTCCAAGCCGACCCGAGCCAGCCCGAAGCCTACATCCTGCTGGCAGCGGGACTGCAGGACCAGGGCTCGTGGCAGGAGTCTCACGATGTTTTTGCCGCTTGCGTACGCAGGGCTAGTCGGGGCAATGCGTCGGAGTGCGTGTACTTCGCGACCAAGGTGAAATGAAGGGAGCCCAAGCGCTCCGGAAGGCAGCGGCGCTCTTTCGGGCATTCAAGGTCGAAGCCCGTAAGTGGGTCCAAGAAAATCAGAGACTCGCCGCGATCGGCGCAGCGGGCCTCGCCGTGCTCCTCATCGGATCGTTTGCGCTCGGCCCCATCGTTCGTGCGCGCGTCGAAAAGATGGCGCGGCAGCGAGGCATCTCTATCGAGATCGGCAGGGTGTGGCCCGACTTCGGCGGCGTGCGTTTGAAACGGGTGCGCTTTCGATCGGAGCCATCGGGGTGGCTGTCCGGTGAGCTCGCCAGGGTCGATGTGCGTGTGGGTTTGGGGTTGGGTTTGCGCGCGCTGCGTGTCCGCGGCGGTCACGTTTCCGTTTCTGGGTCCACCGACGAAGTCGTGGAACGGCTGCGCACGATGCGGCAGGGACCGGCGTCGGAAGCGAAACCAGCGGACGACGACGCCAGCGGTCCGGAGCTCCTCGTCGAGGGGCTCGGCATCACCTGGACGGGAGCTATCGATCCATCGAGCACGCTGGAGGTCGAAAACGGGCGTTACGAGCGGACGTCCGGCGATCGGGCAAGTTCGCAGGGACTCATCGGCGCGGGGGCCATTCGCGCCAACAAGGGGAGCGTGCGCGGCAGGGCGCGCGATCTATTGGCCCGATTCGTTCGTCAGGGAAAGACGACGAGCTGGAAAGAAGCCAGGCTCGACGCCCTCGAGCTCGAAGTGCCGCTCAGCGCGGGTAAAGCGGTGGCCGGTGCGGTGACGCCAGCCGTCGATACCGCGCCTGCCGCTGCGCGAGGCTACGTAGAAAAGGCTGCGCGGCTACGCGATCAGCTGACCCAGCTCGCGGCGTGGGCCGCCGAGCATCTCGCCGAAGGCGCACCGGTGGAGGTCAACGGTCTCGCCGTCGTGCTCACGCAGGGCGATCAGACGCTCAACATCGGTCCCGGCAGCCTTCACGTCGGCCACCGCAGCGACGCGCTCGATCTCGATTTCGCGCCGGGCCAAAGCGACGCGCGCGCCAAGAGCGATCCATCGGGACTCAGCCTGCACGCCCGGATCCCGACCCGGCCCGGCGAGATCACGGTGTACGTGCAAGGAGGGCCGGTCACGCTGGCGTCGCTCGGCGTACACGAGCACGATTTCGGGCTCTTCGACGTGGGGAAGGCCAAATTAGAGGCGAAGGGCAATGTGAAATTGAGCGCCGACGCCCAGCGGCTGCTCTTCGACGGCGACGGACACCTGAGCTCGCTCTCGGTCGTTCATCAGGCGCTCGCCGCCGACCCGGTGCGCGGGCTCGAGCTCGCTTGGCGAGCGAGCGGCATCGCCGAGTTGGACGGTACGCTGCTTCGCATCGACGAGGGCAAGATCGAGCTCGGCGCGATCCGCCTCGAGGCCTATGGCGCGATAGAGCAGGGCAAGGACTTCGTCCGTATTCAGGGGAGGGCGAACGTCCCGATCTCCGACTGTCAGAAGATGTTCGATTCGTTGCCGCCTGCTTTGGTGCCCAAACTGGCCGGAATGACGATGAGCGGCTCTTTCTCACTCTACACGGGCTTCGCGCTCGATACCCGCCGCCCCGACGACATCCAGATCGACTGGGACCTCAAGAATCACTGCCGAATCATGAGTGTGCCGCCGGACATCGACGTGGCCCGTTTTTCACGTCCGTTTCGTCGCATCGCTTACGATGAGCACGGCCAAAAAGTCGAGATGGTGTCGGGGCCCGGAACGCCGGACTGGGTGCCGCTCTTGGCGATTTCGCCGTTCATGGAGGTTGCGGTCACCACGACCGAAGACGGCGGCTTTCGCTACCACGGCGGATTCGACAAGGGCGCCATCAAAAATTCGATTCGCGACAACCTGCGCGTCGGCCGATTCATGCGAGGCGCGAGCACGATCACGATGCAGCTCGCGAAAAACCTCTATCTCGAGCGGGAAAAGAACCTCTCACGCAAGCTTCAAGAAGCGGTGCTTACCACCTACCTCGAGCAGGCCCTCACCAAGGACGAAATCCTCGAGCTTTATTTCAACATCGTCGAGTTCGGCCCGATGATCTACGGGATCGGCCCGGCCGCCGAGCACTACTTCAGCGCCAGCGCGAACGATCTCTCGCTCGGCCAGTCCCTCTTTCTCACGTCGATACTGCCGAACCCCAAGCGAACCTACTTCGCACCCACCGGCCAGGTGAGCAAGGGCTGGCTCGGCTATCTGCACCGGGTCATGAAGATCATGCGCGACAAGAAGAAGATCAACGACGAGGAGTTCCTGGACGGCATCTCGGAGGTGATCACGCGGGGGGTCGCGCGCTCCCCGCGCGTGCGTCCGTCGAGCGATATCCAGCGCGAGCTCGGGGGCGACTTGCCTTGGATGGCGCCGGAAGGGCCGTAAACGCGCCGGGGGTCTGAATCGTTCAAGAGGAGGCTCGAAGGGCTGCGAAAAAGTCGCGCAGCAGGCGGGCCGAATCGCTGGCAAGCACGCCCGCGGTCGTCGCGAATCGGTGATTGAGGCGCGCATCTTGACCCAGCGCGAACAGTGAGCGCAGCGCCCCAGCCTTCGGGTCATCGCACCCGTAGACGACGCGTCCGATGCGCGCGTTGACGAGGGCCCCGGCGCACATCGGACATGGCTCGAGGGTGACGAAAAGGGTTGCTCCCTCGAGCCGCCACGTTCCGCGATGCGCCGCCGCCTCGCGCATGGCGACGACTTCGGCGTGCGCGGTGGGATCGGTGTCGATTTCGCGCCGGTTGCGACCGCATCCGATGACCGAACCATCCGATTCGATCACGACAGCCCCGACTGGGACGTCGCCGTCGCGCGCCGCTTGCTCGGCTTCGCGAAGCGCGAGGCCCATGTAGTGCTCGTCGCCCTGCATCATGCGGCAACCGAGAAAATCAGTGAAACACTCGCCGCCGTCTCAGCACTCCCGCATCGCTGGGAAAAACGGGCGGCGCGGCGCTGCCCGCCCCCGAGGCGGCGGGAGCCGTCGCAGAAGGCGCACCACTCGCGGCCGGCGGGGCTCCACTGGCGCTCGCACTTGCTGCCGGGCCCCCATCCTTTGCTTCTTTCGGGTCTTTCTTCGTTTTGGGACGGCCAACGACGGGCGCCGCAGCGGTGGGCGGAGGATTGGCGGGCGGCGTTGCTGTCGGGGTGGGCGTCGGTTCGGCCGTCGGAACGACCGGAGTGATGGGAATTTCAGCCGGCGGTTCACTCGCGGGTCGCAGAAAAAGCACGAAGCCCACGATCACACCCACGAGAAGGAGAAAACCGCCTACCAATCCGGCGATGAGGGCGCCGCTCACGCCGGGGGGTCGGCCGACGGGCGCGCCGTAGGCTGGCTGGAAGCCGGGCGGGGGGCCGTATCCTTGCGGCTGCCCGTATCCCGGCGGCTGCCCATATCCCGGCGGCAGCTCGTATCCCTGCGCTGGGCCGTATCCTGGCGCTGGGCCATATCCTGGCGCCGGCCCGCCTTCGGGTCCCAATCCGAGTGGCGTTGCGCTGTACGGAGGAGAGCCCATCGGGGGCGGCATGCCCATGGGGGGTGGCACGCCCATGGGCGGCACACCGTACGGGGTGGGAGCGGGCGGAGTGTAGCCTGGGGGCGGGGCCGCCTCCCCCTGTGGCATGAACGGAGGCACTCCGCCGGGAACTGTCGCGTCCGGAGGTGTTGGAACAGAAGCGGGAACGTAGGCGGTCGCCGCGTAAGCAGCGGGTGTCTTGATCGGGACACCGACGATCGGCGGTTCAGCACCCCACGCGTTCGGATCGGGAAGCGCGTTGCCGGCCGGCTGCTGGCTTCCGAACGGCTGCTGATCGATGACCGTCGGTTCGGGGCCTTGCGCTGGGCCTTGGTGCGGTGGCTCGACCCCCTTGCCGCCTCCACCGGGCGGACTCCCTCCGGAGGGCTCATTCATTGTCTGTTACTCGTATCAATGTTTCTCGCCCCTGGCTAGGGGAGCAGGCCCGTCGAAATCAGTGTGAACCCACCGGCGCAGGCGGTGGAAGCCCGGGCAGCTCGAAAGGCGGAAGCATCGACGGAATGGGCAGCGGCATGGGCAGCGCCGATGGAAGAGGAAACGGCAATGTCGGCAGACTCGGCACCGCGACGGGCGACGCGTCTTCGACACCTCCGTCGGGCAGGCGCGGCTTGGACGGCCGATTGGTAGCGGTTGGGTTCGGCGCGGCGGTCGTGGTTGGCTGGACGGGAGGGGTGATCGCGACCTGCGCCGTTCGCGCCGGCGTGGGCAACGAAGTTGCGGTGGTTGGAGTGGTCGAAACCGGCGCGTTGGTGATGGCGGATGTCCTTTCCGGCTGCCGGTCGACTTCGGTTGTCTGCGCCATCGCGATGGCGACGGCGACGATTCCAATCGCCAAGCCCACCATCCCTACGAGGAGCCAGACCGAGAGCCGCCGGGGTCCGCGCGTACGCGTGGGCGTCGGCGCGATGCCGCTGTAGTGAACGGCAGGCGGAGGATATCCGTACGCCGGGGCGGCGGGCGTAGGCCCAAACTCCATACCTGCTTGGGTATTGCGCGGTGGCGTCGCCGGCTGACCGCCGCCAGTTTGGGTGGCGGGCGGCCCGCGCGGAGCTGGTTCAGCCTCGGGGGGCAATGTCGGGGGAACGCCACTCGGCGCTGGCGTCGCTGCCAGACGCCCGGCCAGCGACAACCTTCCGCAGAACGGCACCAGCGCATTGCGAAGGTCCTCTGCGGAGGCGAAGCGTTCGGTCGGCACCGGCGCCATTGCGCGGTGCACGACATCGGCCAAACCTTTCGGAATGGACGGTTCGCGCTCGTCGAGGCGGGTCACCTTTCTCGCCATGACGACGGCGGCAATCTGCTGGGCGTCGTCTCCCTGCACGGCGCGGGCTCCCGCCACCATCTCGTAGAGCATCGTCCCGACCGAGTAGAGGTCGGCCCTCACGTCGACGCTTTCCGCGGAATAGGCCTGCTCGGGCGCCATGTATTCGGGCGTCCCCATCATCACGCCCGGCCGCGTGAGAGCGACCTGAAATTCCTTCGAATTACGGAGCTTGGCGATGCCGAAGTCGAGCAGCTTCACCAGCGGTCCTTGCGGCGTCTTGACGACGAAGACGTTGTCGGGCTTGAGGTCCCGATGCACGACCCCTATCGCGTGGGCGGCTTGCAGTCCGGACAAGATCTGCATCGTGTAGTCGAGCGCGACGTCCAGCGAGAGTTTTTTCTCCCGCTCGAGGATGCTCTGAAGACTATCGCCCTCGAGCAGCTCCATGACGAGGTACGCAGCGCCGTCGCTCGTCTGATCGACGTCCGTCACATGGGCAATGTGATGGCTCTTCATACTCGCCGAAAGGCGCGCTTCTTGGAGAAACCGGGCGACCAGGCCCTGTCGTCGCGCCAACTCGGGGTGAAGAAATTTGAGCGCCACGGCCGACCCGAGGTACTCGTGACGCGCCTCGAAAACGCTTCCCATACCGCCGTCGCCTATCAGGCGAACCAGACGATATTTGCCACTGATGAGGTCTCCGGCTTGGGGGCGCATCCGTTCGGCAAACACTCTACAAGCCCTCGCGCAAATCGCTCGTAGTTTGTTACTCCTGGCGGCGCTGGCAATCGGACGCCCGTCGTGGCAATCATGCGAAGGGGAGACCATGCTGAATTCAGCCATTCTCGGCTCCGGCCATTACGTCCCGTCCAAGGTCGTGACCAACGACGACCTCGCCAAGCTCTTCCCCACCAGCGACGAATGGATTCAGCAGCGCTCGGGGATCAAAGAGCGGCGGTTCATCGAACATGACGGTATCGGCGCGAGCGACCTCGCCCTTCCGGCGGCGCGCATGGCGCTCGAGCAGGCGGGCAAAACCGAGCGCGACCTCGACGCGCTGATATTCGCCACGCTAAGTCCCGACTTCAATTTCCCGGGGTCCGGGGTGCTGCTTCAGCACAAGCTCGGGATTGCCGGTGTGCCCGCGCTCGATGTCCGTAACCAGTGCTCGGGATTTCTCTTCTCCCTGTCCATTGCCGACGCTTGGATTCGTAGCGGGATCTACCGCCACGTGCTCGTCGTCGGCGCCGAAGTCCATTCCACGGGGCTCGAGTTTTCCGAGCGGGGGCGGGAGGTGACCGTGCTCTTCGGCGACGGCGCGGGCGCGGTGCTCGTCGGTGCAGTGGACACTGGCGCCGAGCGGCCGCGCGGGGTTCTCACTGTCATCTTGCACGGCGACGGCTCGGGCGCGCAGGATCTGTGGGTCGAAGCGCCCGCTTCCGCCCGCGTGCCGAGGCTCACTCCGCAAATGATGGAGGAAGGCCGGCACTACCCGCGGATGAATGGCAAGCAGGTCTTCCGGTGGGCGACGGCCAAGATGCCCGAGGTGGCGCGCGAAGCGCTGGACAAGGCCGGCCTCACCATTGCCGACATCGATCTTTTCATCCCGCACCAAGCCAACATGCGGATCAACCAGCACGTGGCGAAAGAGCTCGGCATTCCCGAGAATAAAGTCGTGCACAACATCGAGCGCTACGGCAACACGACGGCCGCCACGATCCCGATCGGCATCAGCGAGGCACAGCGCGACGGCCGCATTCCCGCGGGCAGCACCGTTCTCCTCGCCGCGTTCGGCGCCGGCTTCACATGGGGCGCGGCCATCGTCCGATTCTGAAGCGGGTGGATTCTACCCGCGGCGGAACGCAGTAACGCAGTAATGCTGGGGTGGGCCGCGTTCGTTTTGCAGAGCCATCCGCCCGCTTTGGGACGACTGATCCCCTGGCAGCATGTCCCGGGCTCGGAGGCTGTAATGCGCTTGAAAATTCGAACGATAGGCTTCGCCACCTGTGCGGCCGGCCTTTTGGCCGCGTGCACGGCAGAAATAGGACCTCGGCACGACGGACCTGCGGGAACCGCGAACGAGGCGATCTGCCTCGACCCGACGAGGCCCCACGCACCCGTTCTTCACGCGCGCCTTCTCTTGGCGAGCCAATACAACAACACGATCGAAGACGTCCTGAAGGTCGCCGAGATCGAGACCGGCGTGGACGGCCGCGGACGCCCCTCCGCGGTCTTGGGCGGATACGGTGCCGACGTGCAGCTCGACGATCTCGCTGCCGAACGGCGGGCGACGGCTGCTGCCGCCGTCGCAAGGCAAGCGGTTGCGACACTCGCCATGTGGTCGCCTTGCGTTCCCCCCATGGTTCCGGCGGCGAGCTGCGAGCAGCAGATCATCGATCGCATTGGAACGCTCGCTTATCGCCATCCACTCTCTTCGGTCGAAAAAGCCCAGCTGCAGGCCCTTTTCGATGCGGGAGCGAAGGAGAGCGGCGGATTCCCGACCGGCGTCGAGTGGTTCTTGACGGGCCTGCTACAGACTCCGGACTTTCTCTACCAGTGGGCCAAGCCTTCCCCCGGAGAGCAGCCGGGCCGACTTCAGCCGGTGACCGGCTACGAGATGGCGAGCCGGCTCGCGTACTTCGTCTGGGACTCCCCGCCGGACAACGAGCTGTACGCTGCCGCTGCCGCCAACAAGCTGAGCGAACCTTCGGATGTTCAAGCGCAGCTCGACCGCATGTTGCAAGACCAGCCCCACTTCATGCGGGCGATCACGAGTTTTTACAACTCGTGGCTCACGATCGAGACGAGCTTCAAGGAACTGGCGCGCGACGCCATCGGCACCCGCGAGGACGTGGTTCGGTCGCTCGGGTCTTCGCTGCTCATGAGCGCGACCCAGCTCTACACCAAGAGAACGCCCACTTTCGGCGACATGTTCTCGGGCCAGACGTATTACCTCAATGGAGTGCTGCGCACCTTCTACGGTCTGAGCGGTACGGGAACGGACTTCGGCGCCGTCGAGATCGACGCCGAAGAGCGCAACGGCCTGCTGACCCATCCGGCGCTCTTGGCGCTGTTCGCCCGCCCGAAGAAGACGCATCCCATCAACCGCGGGCTTTTCATTCGGGGCAAGCTGCTCTGTCAGGAATTCACACCGCCCCAGGGTCTCGAGATCCCTCAGCTGCCGGAGGCACCGGTCACCGGAGTCACCACCCGAGACGAAGTGGAAATGCACCGAGCGAGTGCGTTCTGCGCGAGCTGCCACGAGCAGATCGATCCTCCTGGATTCGCGCTGGAAAACTTCGACGAAGTCGGCCGTCATCGGACGACGGAAAACGGGGTGACCGTCGACACGTCGGGCGAAATGAAAGAAAGCGGCGACCTCGATGGCCCGTTCGCGAGCGGAGCCGAGCTGCTGCATCGCATTGCCGCCAGCCAGACCGTGAAGGGCTGCTTTGCCCATCAGTATTTCGAGTACGCCATGTCGCGAAAGATCGCCGCCGAGGATGCGTGCTCGCTCGAGCGCGTGAAAGGGACGTTTGCCTCTTCGGGCGATCTGAAGGCGCTCGTCGTATCGATCGTCAACAGCGATTCGTTCCGTCTTCGTACCTCCGAAGGCGGACCGTAAAGCTATCCTTACCCGACGGCATTCATGGTTCCGAGCTCGACGTCGCCGGCGACGTGGACGCGCTCGGTGCCATCGGAGCCTCGCACCCGAAGAGCGCCGTCGGCGGAGATTCCGAGCGCGGTGGCCGGGGTTCCGTCGATCGTGATCGTGCGGCCGAGGAGAGCGTCTCGGTCGGCGAAGTCGTCGACGATCCGGCGGGCGGCGCCCGCTTCGAGCAGCGCCACGCGGGCCGCCAGTGCTGCGGCTACGGCGATGAAAAGCGAGCCTCGGTCGACCGAAGCTGCGCCGCACAACGAAAGGGATGTCGCGCGTGAGGCGATGTCAGGTGGAAATGAAGTCGTGCGGGCATTGATGCCGATGCCCACCACGATCCACTCCACGCGCCGCTCGGAAACCTGCGCTTCCGAGAGAATCCCGGCGACTTTGCGCTCGTCGATCAGCACGTCGTTCGGCCACTTGAGGCCGACCGTTCTCGGCCCGATCCAGGGTGTGATCGCGTCGGCGACCGCGAGACCCGCCGCGAGCGTAATCAACGGAGCCGTTCTCACGTCGAACGATGGCCGGAGCAGGAACGAGGCGTAGAGATTTTCTGCCGGCGGTGAGTGCCAGCTTCGGCCGAGCCTGCCGCGTCCCCCCGTTTGTGCGTCGGCCACGAAGGCGGCGCCCGAGGGTGCGCCTCGTCGCGCGGCGGCCTTCGCCTCGTCATTCGTCGAGATGCTGACGTCGAGCACGGTGAGCGGACGGCCGAGGCCTACTCCCGCCGAGGCGAGGCTTCGCTCGATAAGCTCTCGGTCGAGATCGATCACTGGATGAGCTCGAGATCGAGCGCGATGTCGGCGGCAGGCGCCGAGTGGGTCAACGCGCCCACGCTGAGCACGTCGACGCCCGTCGCGGCGATTTTCGCCACGGTCTCGAGCGTGATGCCGCCGGAAGCCTCGAGAATGGCTCGGCCCGCGGCTCGGCGCACCGCTTCACCGAGCGCGTCGATTTCGAAATTATCGAGCAGAATGACATCGGCTCGCGCCTGCAAGGCCTGCTCGAGCTCGTCCAGGTTCTGCACCTCGACCTCGATGCGGCTGGTGTGAGGTGCCTGCTTGCGGGCCCGCTCGACGGCAAGCGCGAGGCCGCCCGCCGCGACGATGTGGTTGTCTTTGATGAGCACGGCGCTCTGCAGGTCGTTTCGGTGATTGTGCGCCCCGCCCGTACGTACGGCGTAGCGCTCGATGGCTCGCAGTCCGGGGGTCGTCTTGCGGGTGTCGGCAATGATCGCCGAGCTCGTTGGGGGA
>DASWDH010000492.1:0-11793 GCA_036395495.1 Polyangiaceae bacterium | reverse complement strand
CTCGACGCGCACGTTCATGTCGGTCACAACGTACAAATGGGCCCCGGCACATTGGTGGCGGCGCAAAGCGGTTTTGCCGGTTCAGTCCGCATCGGCGCGGGTGTACGGGTCGGTGGGCAGGCGGGCGTAGCTGACCACGTGCGCATCGGGGACGGCGCCGAGATTGCGGCCAAGGCGGGCGTCATCGGTGATATTGCGGGAGGAATGCGGGTGGCAGGTTATCCGGCGTTGGACCGCATTCGTTGGCTCAAAGGCGTCGCGCGTATGGTGCGGCGCGGGAAAGCGGACAAGTAGCGACCGCAGCGGGCAGAAGGCCGCACCGAGTCCAGTCAAAGGAGCACTGCGTTGAAGGAACGAATCAACCTCGACATCAACAAGATCCTGCAGGTGCTCCCTCATCGCTTTCCTTTCGTCATGGTCGACAGGGTCACCCAGGTCGTGCCCCATCAGAGCATCAACGGCCACAAGTCGGTCGCCTTCAATGAACCCTGGTTTCAGGGCCATTTCCCGCGCCGCCCGATCATGCCGGGCGTTCTCATACTGGAAGCGCTCGCTCAGATCGGCGGCATCCTCGCCTATATTTCCGATCCTTTCGATGCCGAGACGAGCCTCATGTATTTTCTCGGTATCGACAAAGCCAAGTTTCGCCACCCGGTGGTGCCCGGAGATCGGCTCGACCTGCACGTCGAAGTCGTGCACCACCGTTCCAACGTCTGGAAGCTCCGGGGCGAAGCCAGCGTCGACGGCACCCTCTGCGCACAAGGCGAACTGCTAGCCTCGATCGTCGACCGCGCTCCTTGAGTCGGGCTGCCTGAACGGTTCGGCCCAATGCATCACCCGACGGCGGGTGGATGACTTACTTCAACTTCCGGGTGCCATGGCGCCCTGGCGGTTCGCTTCTGGTATTCGGAGCGCCGCGCCTTGCGCCGAGGTGCTAAAAGAGGCGTCGGTGACAGCCCTTATTCACGCGACGGCGCAGGTGAGCCTACGGGCCAAGGTGGCCGACGGGGCAGTGGTGGGCCCCTATTGTGTGGTCGGAGACGATGTCGAGATCGGCCAAGGAACGCAGTTGCTCGCTTCGTGCGCGGTGCTCGGGCCGGCGTCGATGGGCGAAAACAACGTCGTCTACCCTTACGCCGTGCTCGGCGCGCCGCCGCAAGATCGCTCTTACACCGGGCAGGCGACGGTGCTCGAAATCGGCGATCGGAATATCTTTCGGGAGCACACGACCGCGCACCGGGGCACGACCAAAGACAAAGGCAAGACGAAGATCGGCTCGGATTGTCTTTTCATGGTGGGCACGCACATCGCCCACGATGTGCACATCGGCGACGGCGTGACGCTCGCCAACGACACGCTGCTCGGCGGACACGTTCACCTCGAAAGCCGCGTGACGACGGGTGGGCGCGCGGCGATTGCGCCTTTCGTTCGCGTGGGCGAGGGGGCATTCGTTGCTGCGGGAGCCATGGTGGAGACGGACGTGCCGCCCTTCGTGATCGTCGCCGGCGATCGCGCTCGTGTCCGCGCGCTCAATCGCGTCGGTTTGCGCCGACACGGCGTGCCCGATAGCTCGCGCCGCGCCCTCTCCCAAGCATTCCGCGTTCTCTTTCGACCTTCGGTGCCGCGCAGCGAGTCGCTCCGAACGGTGAGCCCCGAGCTCGCGCAAGATCCCTACGTACAGAAGCTCATCGGCTTTCTGACCCAGTCGACGGCCTGACGAAAAATCAGTGCTTGCTGCCGAGCGCGGCGTCGAAGGCGGCGTCGAACTCATCGGACGCGCCGACGGCGCGCTCCCTGGCCGGCCTCTGCCCGGGCGACTGCAGACCGCGGACGCGCATGGCGACGGACCCGCGCGGATCGTCGTAGCCGGGCGAACGATGAGCTACTTTTCGAAAATAGTAGAGCGCCTCCGAAGCGTTGCCCTTCGATTCATAGGCGTCGCCGAGCTCGTAGTAGAGGCTGACCTCCTGCTCCGACGTTTTGTGCTCGGCGTGCAGCCCCTTGATGAAGGCATCGATCGCCGCGTTCACGTTGTTCTGCGAGCGATGAATCATGCCGATCATCGATTGGCACACGCACTCGCGCTTGGGGTCGCGCGCGGCGAGCTCGAACTCGTCGATCGCATCCTGGATCAGATCCATTTCGCGGTAGGCGAGACCGAGATCGTAGTGGGTGGCGCTGTCGGTTTCCGACACTTGAGCCCGCACGCCCGCCTTGAATTTCGCGAACACCTCTTCGACGTCGATCGTGTCGCTCGGGTGGCCGAAGCCGGACGAGGGGGCATCGGCCCTGTCGAGCGAATCGAGCGCGTCGAGCGCGTCGAGCGACGCAGCAATGTCGAATGGCTGGTTTTCGGCGTGGCCGAGGCTCTGCTGGCGCAGTGGCCGCTCTCGTGTGCCGCTCGACCCGGTCGTCTGGGCAATCGTCAGATCGAGCTCGCGCTGGCGTTCGAGCAAAAGCGGATGGTTGGGAAAACGCCGTAGCTGTTCGTCGAGAATGGTGTGCGCGTCCTCGAGCAAGCCGCGCGACAGGAAGAACTCCGCTTCTTCGAGCGCGTCTTCGATGGCATCGTTGCCGCCGGCCGGCGGCGGCAGCATGTCGGCGATGGGCCTCGCAAGCTGACCGGTGCCTTCGTCTTCTTGATCGTCCATCGGGAAGCTCGGGAGAGCTCCGCGTTCGAACATCGCATCGCGCTTGGCCTCGTAGGTACCCGCGCTGACGTCGTAGCCGGGGCTCGACATCGCTCGCGCCGGGTCGACGTCTTCCAAGTCGTAGGAAGGCAACGGGGCGCTGTCCATGTCCGCACGCGCCATCGTTTCGGCGAGGTTCTCGACGGTCGGAATGGGGTCGCGGTACGGCTCGCCGTAGACTTCGTCCGGCGAACCGAGCGTCGGGTACTGCGCGGTCGGGATTTCATAGCCGAGGTCGAGCAGCATCTGGCGAGCGATGGGGTGGTCGGGAGCGAAGCCCAAGATCGCTGCGAGCTCTTCGGCGCCGGCTTCCGCTTCGCCGTTTTCGAGTAACACCTGGCCGATGATGATCATCTGATCGGCCGTGGGCTGGAAGTCGCCCTGTTCGTAGAGAATGTCGCGCAGTTTGCGCCGCAGGGGGACCGAGCGGGGGTGGGCCACCACGCCCTCTTCGAGCCGCGCGATCGCCTTGTCGTAGAGCCCGAGCTTGTGGAACGAGTCCCCGTCGGCCATGATGCGCCGCGGGTGCAGCATCGGATCGAGGCCCGCGTATTCGCCGTACATCTCCTCGGCATCGATCGCCGCTTCGGAAACCTCGAGCTCCGGAGACGATATCGCGGGCAGTCGCGATGAAGCCCACCGCATCGGGGCAGGCGCCTCGCTCTTCTCGAGCTCGATGTCGTCGGCGGACAGCTCCTCGATGTCGGAGTCGTCCAGCGCAATGACACCGCCCGACGGGGGCGCTGCGGTCGCCGTCTGACGTGCCGGAGGCGACGTCAAGAGCCGCTGCACTTGCTCGTCGTTGGGAGCAGCCTCCACGAGGCGGTCGACGGTTTCCCGCCAGACGTTGAAGTTTCCCTGGTCTTTGGCGATGCGTGCCAGTTCCTTTTGGACTTCGATCGACTTGGCCGGTTGGCCGATACCGACGAACGCACGGGCCAAGAGGGAGAGTGTGTCGAGATTCCTCGGATCGGCCTGAAAGCAAGTCTGCAGCTTGGCGAGCGCCAGCATGCCGTCGTTGACGCGGCCGCGCGCGAGGTAGATCTCGGCGGCCCGACGCGCGAAGTTGGGGTCCGAGCGATGATGCAGCAGCCGTTCGAGCACCTTGAGCGCGTCATCCTGACGACCCAGTTTGATGAGTATCTCGGCGGCGGTGCCGAAATGACCGATGGCGTCGTCGACGTTTTTGATGCGCGAATAAGCCTCGGCGAGGCGCAGGTGCGGCAGCGGATTGATGTTGTCGAGATCGACGATCTTCTTGAAAATCTCGACGGCGCGCGCATCGTGCCCGGCGCGCTGCAGCTGGGTGGCCACTTCGTCGTACGCGGCGAGCGCGTCGCTCACCAGCCCGAGCTGCGCGTAAAGCTCCGCGAGCTGCGGCGTGATGTGACTGTACTCGTCGGTGAGTTCGGGAACGTGCTTTTGGATGATCTCGCGAATCTGCTTGTAGACGGCGATCGCCTTGAGCGCGAAACCCTGTTCGGCGTAATGTTTTCCGACGCGCTCGTAGGTTGCGATCGCATCGGCATGCGACTCCATCTTCGATTGCAGGTCGCCGATCTTCAGCAGGGTCCGCGCGTCGTCGGGATCTTGCTGGATGATCTTCTGGTATTCCGCGACCGCCTTGTCGTATCTCTTTCTCTGAATGAAGCCCTGGGCGGCCAGCAGCACCTTCTCGCGATCAATCGACAATGCCAATGAAACTCCCGTCCGAACGTGAAATGCAATCGCTCCGGACTCGTCGCCTGACAGCCCGAAGCAATTGATGTAAATCTACGAGATCTTAGCGTGATCCGTCAAGGCAAGCTAGTGAGGTCTCTCTTCTGGCTCCGCGGCTGCTTGCCCGGGCGGCAACCGGCGATGTGAAGCCCCCAAAGACAAGACGTGAGGGGGAACCGACCTACACCTCGACCCTAACACATATGGGTCGAGTTTGCTCACGCCGAAAGCCGACGCGCTTGTCTCACCTCGACCCACACCGTCAGCTACTCGCATGACTCGGCGCGGCCTTCGCGTCGGGTCTCGCCATCATCGCTTGACCACCCGCGGTTGACTCGCCCTCTACGAGGCTTCAGGTTCGGCCCATGACGATCGCTGAAAGCTACCGAGCTCCCTTCGCCCCGGGCGGCCCCGCGGGTATCGATGCCGCCATCTGCGAGCGGTTGCTTTCGGTCGCGCTCGCTAAGGGCGGGGATTACGCGGATTTGTTCTTCGAATATCGCGCCGGTGGCTCGCTGGTCTTCGACGAGGGCATTCTGAAGAGCGCGTCGCGGGGGGTCTCGATGGGGCTCGGCGTGCGCGTGCAGCGGGGGGATGCGACCGGTTACGCCTACGTCGAGGATCTCAGCTGGGAGGCAATGAAGCGCGCGGCGGAGACCGCTTCCCAGATCGCCTCCGGCGGGGGCGGCAAGCTCGGCATCAAGTTGCGCGACATCGGACTCTCCAACCGTTACGAGCTGCCCTCCTTCTCCATCGATGCGGCCGGCCCATCCAAACGAGCGCTTCTCGAACGAGCGAGCCGCGCGGCGCACGCATTCGACAATTCCATCGTCAAGGCCGAGGCGAGCTTCGCCGAGGAGATTCGGGAGATCGTCCTAGCGACGAGCGACGGGAAGGTCGTTCACGACGTCCAGCCGCTCTTCCGATTCGGTGTGCGTGCGGTCGCCGAGAAAGGCACCAAACGACAAGAGGGCTCGAGCGGCGGCGGCGGGCGAATGACGCTCGCCTATTTCGACGACAAGGGTCCGGAGTGGCACGCGTCCGAGGCGGCGCGCCAAGCGATCACGATGCTCGACGCCCGCGAAGCTCCCGCCGGTCAGCTCGAGGTAGTTCTCGCGCCCGGCGACAGCGGCATCCTGTTGCACGAGGCGGTTGGGCACGGGCTCGAAGCCGATTTCAATCGCAAAGGCACCAGCAACTACAGCGGTAAGCTCGGCCAACCGGTCGCGAGCTCACTCTGCACGGTCGTCGACGATGCCACGCTCGTTCAATCGCGGGGGACGATCAACGTGGATGACGAGGGCAACGAGCCGATGCGGAGCGTCCTCATCGAAGACGGCGTGCTCCGCGGCTACATGCATGACCGCCTCAGCGCCAAGCACTTCAATCGCGGCTCGACCGGCAACGGTCGGCGAGAAAGCTTCGCCTGCCATCCGATGCCCCGCATGACCAATACGATTCTCTTGGCTGGTCCCGACGATCCGGAGGACATCGTGAAGAGCGTCAAATTCGGAGTCTTCGCCAAAAAATTTGGCGGCGGGCAGGTCGATATCTCGAACGGAGATTTCGTTTTCTCGCTGACCGAGAGCTATCTCATCGAAGATGGGCGGCTCACGGCTCCTCTCAAAGGTGTAAACCTCATCGGAAACGGTCCCGAAACGCTGCGCGATGTAGTGATGTTGGGTCATGATGTCGGCGTTTCAGATGGCATTTGGACCTGTGGCAAGGACGGGCAGAGCGTCCCTGTCGGTGTGGGCTGTCCGACGGTCAAGATTTCGAAAATCACGGTCGGGGGCACCAAGATCGGCTGACCTGCCACGGCCGGCCAGAGGAGGCTAGCCAGCAGTGCCATCGGGTCCTTCGTTCATTGCCGTCGTGGGTCACGGCCCCGACATGGACCGCGAGGGGGGCGCGGCCAACATCCTTCGAAACCTCGGCGCTCAGGTGCGAACGCTCGATCTCTGGGACGATCCCGCGGATTTGTTCCACGAGAGCGACTCGGACGACATTCACCCGCGCGCGATACTGGTCGAGGCGGCCGATCGTCCGGACCTCGCATCGGCCGCCCTGCGCTCGATCAAGCGCCAGGTCGGCTTCGAAGGTGTGGGAGCCATCATCGCGCTGACGACCGCGCAGGTATCGCGTCTCGATCCCTCGGCAGGGTTCGACGACTTCGTGCTCATGCCCTACGTGCCGGCCGAGCTCTACGCGCGTATCCGGGCGCTCGAGTGGAAGCGAAGCGAGTTCGCCACCGAGGAAAGACTCAAAGTGGGCGAGATCGTCGTCGACAAGGCTGCGCGAGAGGTCATGGCGAGAGGGCGCCCAGTGACCCTCACCGCCAAAGAATTCGCTCTTCTGGCTTTCCTCTGCGAACGCCGCGGCAAGGCGCTCTCGCGCGAGCAGCTCCTGTCCAAGGTTTGGGGCACCCGCTACGAGGGCGGGCCGCGCACCGTCGACATTCACGTGCGACGGCTCCGAGCCAAGCTCGGCGACGAATTCCCACTCGAAACTTTGCGCGGTGCGGGGTACAAACTCCGTGCGCCCGCCGAGCCGGAAGCGGAGGTGCCTCGGAAGAAACGGTGAGACCCGTCATCGCGATCTCGGTCGGCTGTCCCGCGGGGATTGGTCCCGAAGTGGCGGTAGCCGCCGCCGCCCGGTCGCGAGACGCGGCGATCGTTTTGGTGGCCGATCGGTGGGTCGTCGAGCGTGCCGCGAAGATCGTCGGTGTGGCGCGCGGGCGGTTCGTCGATGTCGCAGGGCGCACGATGTTGCGCGACCTCGCGAGGAACCGCGGCGCGATCGGACGCTTGGCCGACGCGGCGTCGCTCCCGCAGACGAGTGCCCAATTCGGGCGCCCGACGCGCGAAGCCGGACGAGCCCAGCTCGCGTGGATCGATCAAGCGACTGACCTCGTCGCTTCCGGAGCGGCGCGGGCACTGGTGACCGGCCCTGTGTCCAAGCACGCGATCGCCTCGTCGGGTGCGCGCGCGAAGAGCTTTCGGGGGCACACGGAATACCTCGGCGAGCGCCTCGACGCGCGCGAAGTGGTCATGGCGTTTTGGGCCGAGCGCCTGGTGATCTCGCTGGTCACGACCCATTTGCCGATCGTGCGATTGGCGCGCGCGATCACACCCGCCGCGGTCGAGACGGCCATCTTTTTCACTGTGGATCTGGTGCGACGCCTCGGAAAAAGGGTGCCGCGCCTGGCGGTGTGCGGTCTCAACCCGCACGCCGGGGAGAACGGACTCCTCGGAACCGAGGAGGTCGCGCGCATCGAACCCGGTCTCGCGCAGGCTCGCCGGCGTCTCGCCCGAGCGGGGCTTCGTGCCACCATCGAAGGGCCCATCGGCGCAGAGTCGGCGGTGCGAAAAGCGTACGCCGGCGCGTATGATGCCGTCGTCGCCATGTACCACGATCAGGCAACCATCCCGATGAAGCTCGTCGGTTTCGGCGACGCGGTGAACGTGACGCTCGGTCTTCCGATCGTGCGGACGAGCGTGGATCACGGAACGGGCTACGACATCGCCGGCACCGGCAAGGCCGATTCCCGCGGCATGAAGGCGGCGATTTCGCTGGCCGTGAGGCTCGCCGAGAAGCGCTGAACTAGGGCGTCGGATGCCGGACCCCACGTTCGAAACGCTCTGGAACAATGTGTTGGATCGCTGGGACGAAGAGGCGCCCCATGCACTCTTCCTTCAGCATAGCCAAATGACCGAGCAGCTTGCCGAGGCGGCGGCTCGCTACGCGGGCATGCGCGGCGATCGCGAACGGGGCGAGACCGCAAAAAAGAGGCTCGAAGCGGTGACCCTCCTGGCGACCTCGTCGCTCTTCGTCGCGCGTACCGAGCGGCCGCGAGCTCTGCCGAAGTGGTTCACGGTCGTCGTGCTTCTGCTGTTCAGCGCCCTTACGGGCTATGTTTTGCTTCGCGCACTGCGATAGCGCTCGGCCTGCCGAGCATCAGCAGCGTCACTGGGCCGTCGTTGTCGACGACGACCCGCATGTCGGCTCGAAATCGGCCGGTCTCGACACGAGCGCAGCGTTGGCGCGCGAGTGCCACGAACCTCTCGTACAGCGGCTCGGCTTGCTCCGGTGGCATGGCCTGATCGAAGCCGGGCCGGCGGCCGCGGCTCACGTCCCCGTAGAGCGTGAACTGGCTCACCACCAGCAAGCTGCCCGCGACGTCGGCGAGGGCGCGGTTCATCTTTCCGCCGTCGTCCTCGAAAACGCGCAGTCCGATCACTTTGTCGACGAGGTACTCGACCTCCGATTCGCCGTCGCCTTTGCCGATGCCGACGAACGCAATCAGGCCCCGCTCGATCGATCCTACGATTTGGCCCGACACCTCCACTCGCGCGGCATGCACTCGCTGCACCACCGCGCGCATCAGAGCCTCAGACCCTGCGCGAGCTGGGTGGTGAGCGCGAAATAGGCCGAGCGATCATAGGGCTCATTCAAGATATGGAAGTCCTTATGCGATAAGCCGACGCAGCCGAAGCAGTACGAGCAGCCGGCGAGCCCCACGCAACGCACGAGGTAAGCACTTTGCGTGCAACGCTCGCTCGCGACGCAGTGATTACACCCGAGACACGACGTGCACGAGCGGCAATGAGAGCAGTCGCTCGAGTCGGAGCACGCGGTGCAGTAGTGGCAGCGGGAGAGACTCTTCGAATCTCGGCAAAACGTGCAGAGCACGCATTTTTGGCAGCCGTGACACTCGATGCATTGGGTGTTGTCGGTGAGCGTGGATTGCGCGCGCAAAAGGTCGCGCAAGCGGGTCTCGAACTCGGACGGCGTCATCGCATTCCACGTACCACAACGCACCCGGCGATTGCTCGCAGGAAATTGGTCCTTTTCGAACGAGCTGTGACAAGGGAGAGCGGAGTGAGCGGAGGTGCGACGATGAGGCATGGGTCACGAATTGGGGCGGCTCTTTTGGGGATTGCGGCATTGGGAGCAAGCGGGACGTTCGCCATGACCGCGGCAGGCAAGGCCAGCGTGGCGCGCGGAGAGGACAAAGTATCCGCACAGCCCAAGGCGCGTTCGCGTGGGCAACGGATCTCCGCGAAAGGCTCGCCCGCGAGCGTTCATCCGACACGCCGGCGCAGAGGCTCGCTACCTGCGCAGCCGGAGAAAGGGATCGCCGGGGAGGCCGAGGGGGGCACGAGCGGTCACCATGCAGCGGCCAAGGCAGCCTTCGGAAAGAGTACGAAGCCAAGCTCGTCTCGTCATCGCGTGGCGCGCGTCATCCCCAAGCTTCCCTGTTTGCACGATCCCGTGCAGTTCGAGCGCGGCTTCGGTGGCGAAGCTCAGCCGGTCGTGCTGACGCGCTGCGACGGCAGGCCGGCTCCGGATGCGGTCGAGCAGATTTCGGTGCTGGTGCGTCCCATGAACGCGCCCAAACCGACCGTGCTCGCCACGCCGATCCGCCACGGCGGGCAGCAACGCGAATGGATGCCCGGCGTCAAGCTCGTCGACCAGGGGCTGATCACGCGGCTGCAGCGGGTGGCTGATCATTTCCAAGCCAAGAAGGTCACCGTCGTGTCCGGCTATCGACCGAGCAGCCTCGGCAGCTTCCACCAATCGGCGCGTGCGATCGACTTCCACATCGACGGCATCACCAACGAAGCGCTGGTCACGTTTTGTCGCGCGCTCGACGACACCGGATGCGGCTACTATCCGAACAGCTCTTTCGTGCACATGGACGTTCGCGCGCGACGCGCGGGGCACGTCTACTGGATCGACGCATCGGGCCCCGGCGAGCCCGCCCGTTACGTAGCGGCGTGGCCTCCCAAAGAGAGCGGCGCGAGGCCCAACGAGATCCCCCGTCCCGATCCTGCCGCTCCGCTCGACGAGCACACGCATCCCGACTCCCAGCCGCAGCTTCCGCCCGGTGCGAGCGATACCAAAGTCGACGCACGAACCACCGCGCCACTGTCCACCGGCGAGAGCAAAGACCCAGTGTTTGCGCCCTGACAGCTACGAGCCTCCTCCCTCGAGGTGCTAGAGTCCGACGGGAGCCGCATGTCCAGATTTCGCCGCAGGACGACCGAACGGGTAGGGCGCTTCAACGTGTTCGACGTGCTGCGGCACCAGGTCGAAGACCAACAGAGCGGCGCGCTCCGCGAGGGTTTCACGTTCGATTGCCGCGATTGGGTCTCGGTCGTGCCGGTCACCGAGGATCGACGATTCGTCCTCATTCGCCAGTATCGTCACGGTGTCGATGGGCCGACGCTCGAGGTGCCCGGCGGGATCGTCGACGAGGGTCAGGCGGCCGACGAAGCCGCCGTTCGCGAGCTGCGCGAAGAGACGGGATACGGCGGCGGCACGTTGATCCCGCTCGGCGTCACCCATCCCAACCCGGCATTGCAGGGCAATCGCTATCACATGTTCCTGATGCGCGGCGCGCGCCTGATCGGGGAACCGGAGTTCGATCTCGGCGAGCACTGTGAGTTGGTCGTGCTGCCAGAAGAAGAGGCGCGCGCGCGCATTCGCGATGGGAGCATCAGTCATGCCCTGGTCTTGCTGGCGCTCGAACGCGCGTTCGACGCGATCGGCGATCGTCCGATTTCCGGAGGAGCGGCGCTGCTCGACGAACTGCTTTCACTTCTCGCGCCGATGGAGGCGCTTCAGGCGAGCAAGGTGATCGAGCTCGCGCGTAGGCTGCACCCGGGACTGACGGTGGAAGATATCAAGAACCCTCACGATTTTCCGGACCTCGACGATCCCGATTGGCACTTCGCCGACGGTCAGCTCGCGGGCATCCAGAGCGCCCTGGCGGCGCTCCGGGCGTTTCGCGCGCGCATTCTTTCAGGCGACAAACCGTGAATACGCCGAAGAAGCCGCCGTCTGCGTTCCGAGAATATGTGCCCTCCGTTCGGCCGCTCGCCTCGCCTAGCAAGCGGATCCCGCCGGTGCCCCCCCCGCCCGCCGGGGATCCGTCACCAGCGACATGGGCCGACGCCCCTACGTTCGCGATCCACGACGATGGGCTGCGGCTGGAAGGCGCTCGGCCCGGTTTCGAGCGCATGCTTCGGGAGCTTCGCAGAGGCGATGTTCCGGTGGTCGACCGTATCGACCTGCACGGCCTCACCACCGACGAAGCACGTGCCGCGTTGTACGGCTTCTTCCAGCGAGGTCGCCGACCGTACCGTCGGGCGGTGCTGGTCGTGCATGGCAAGGGAATTCACTCGCCGGGCGGGCGCGGCATTCTTCGCGACGAGATGGCGGCCTGGCTCGGCGCTCCGCCTCTCTCCCGCCAGGTTCTTTGCTTCTCGACGGCACGACCCGAGGATGGCGGCGCCGGTGCGCTCTACGTGCTGCTCGCTCCCCGTCGCGACTGACGTCCAAACTCAAACACTCAGGCGGGCCGAAGGCCGCGCCGAGT
>DASWDH010000491.1:0-5463 GCA_036395495.1 Polyangiaceae bacterium | reverse complement strand
AAGCCGATCTGTTGATTCTCGCCGTCCGCGACGGCAAGCTCGGCGATCTCGTTCGCGAGCTTTTGGAGCTTGGCGCTGTCACCCGGCGGACCGCGGTCGTGCACTGCGCGGGGTCGCTCGGCCCCGAGGTGCTCGCGCCGCTGCGCGCGATATCCGCAGGCGTCGCCCAGATGCATCCGATGATTTCGTTTGCGTCACCGGGCTTCGTTCCGACACTGAAGGGGGGGCAAATGCACGTCGACGGCGATCCCCGCGCGGTCGCAGTTGCCAAGCGCCTCGCGCGCTCGCTCGGTATGTCGGCGCGAACGATTCCCGGGCTCGATCGCGTCGCCTACCACGCGGCTGCTGGCTTGGTCGCCAACGGTGCTGCTGCTCTCGCAGCCGCCGGGAGCGAGCTCTTGGTCCAAGGTGGCGTAGCGCCCGATGTCGCCCCGAAAATGTTGGGACCGCTCCTTCGCAGCGTCGCCGACAATGTCGAGCGCCTCGGGTTGCCCGATGCGCTGACCGGACCCGTTCGCCGCGGCGACGCCCCCGGCGTCGAACGACACCTCGAGGTCATCGCCGGCCGCGCACCGCACCTGGTGCCCCTTTATCGGGCGCTCGTCCTCGCCCAGGTCCCGCTGGCCCGAGCCTTGGCCGACGGTCCCGCTGTGGCGTTCGATTCCATCGAGCGGCTCGCCGAGGGGCGCTGAACGCTCGGGTCGAAGAGGGACGCAGAAGAGGGTAGGCTTACGGCGTCTTGGATCTTCGAACCCGCACGCTGCTTCTCTGCGGCGCACTGGCGCTGGCCATCGCGGCGTCGATCCTGCTTCGCGGGCGCAGGCGTGACGCTCACTTGCTCTTTGCGGGCGTGGCGACCGACATGGGCCTCTGGTACCTGGCGCAGTCGCTCTATGGGATTTTTCACGCCAACGTGTGGGCCCGCATCACCGCGGTCTTGGCGATCATGCTGCCCCAGTTCACGTTGCATTTTTTCGAAGCGATCGTCCCACGGCGATACGGTACCAACTCGGTCCTGCTTCGCTTTGCCGGCGCATTGGCAATTCCGATGCTCCTGCTGGCGCTTTCACCGCAGCACCAATCGGCCGCTGTGCGAGTGGCGATTCTCCTGTACGCCTTCGGTCTTCTAGCCGCAGGGCTGTGGTCGCTCGCCATTCGTGGTCAGAAGAGCGGGTCCCGCGCCACCCAGCGTCGGGTGAGCTTTCTCGTGGTCATCGGGGCTCTCGCAGCCGTGTTCAGCCTGGCCGACTTTCTGTGGTTCATCGGAGCGGAGCTGCCTCCGGTGGGGGCCGTCTTATCGATCGTGTTCCTGTTCTTGCTCGCCGAATCGCTCCGGCGCGAGCGGCTGCTCGATCTTTACGAGATGGTCGGCCGGCTGATGGTTTCGACGGCGCTCGCATTCTTGCTGGCCGGAATCTTCTACGTATTCGTCACCTACTTGGGACGGCTCAACACGATCTATCTGAACGCCGTTCTGTCGGCGATCGTGATTTTGGTGTTGTTCGAGCCGCTGCGCACCTGGGTCGAACATCGTATCCATGGCGTCTTCTTCCGGGAGCGACTCGATCTCGCGAATGCGATCACCGAAGCCCGCCACAAGCTCGTGCACGTGCTGGAGACCGACGAGCTTCGGCAAGTGGTGATCACTGCGATCGAGAAATCGAGGCACGCAACATCCGCCGCCCTCTACCTGCTCGATAAAACGGGCACGGCGTTCGACCTCGCCGCCGGATTCGGCGCCGAAGTACCCGCACGCATCGAGCTCGCCACGGCGCGCCCGCTGCTCGATCGGGTGAGCAAGGGTTCGGTGATCCTGGAGGAGTTCGCTCGCGATTTGAACGAGCGCACCACGGCTTCCCCGCCCAGCGACGCCTCGGTCGCCCAGGCGGTGCTCGCGTCGGCCGCCGTTCTCGGGCCTTTGAGCCAAGGGGTGGTCATCGGCATCAGCGCGGAGTCGGGCGAGCTTGCGGGGCTCCTCGTCTTGGCCGACGATCGCGTGCGCGATGCCTACTCCCACGAAGAGGTGGTCCTTCTCGAAAGTTTGGCGGCGCAGATCGGAGTCGTTATTCAAAATTCGCTGCTCTACCAGAGGATGCAAGAGCGCGATCGTCTGGCTGCGATCGGTCAGATGGCCGCGCGACTCGCCCACGAGGTGAAAAATCCGCTCGGCGCGATCAAAGGCGCGGCGCAGCTCCTGGCCGAGCCGAGCCCGGGCGTCGCCGACATCGATCCCTCCTCACGGGAGTTTCTGGGCATCATTCTGGAAGAAGTCGATCGGCTCGACCGCGTGGTGGGCACGGTGCTCGAATATGCACGTCCGACCGAGGGCAATCCGGGGCCGGTGGACGTGAATGGCATCGTGCGCCGCACCATTCAGATCTTGTCGTCCGATCGCGACGACGAAGTCGCCTTCGATCTGGACCTCGTCGACGATCTGCCGCGGATTCGTGTGGACGCCGAACAGCTGCGCCAAGTCTTGATGAACCTGATTCGTAATGCGACCCAGGCGATGAACGGCAGGGGCAAGGTGGTCGTCGGCACACGTGCCCGGAGCGGCCCCTCTTCGGCGGCGAGCTGGGTGGAGCTGCGGGTCACCGATACTGGACCTGGCATCTCGCAAAAGATGCTGAAGAACCTCTTCGTGCCGTTCTACACGACGAAAAACCAAGGAACCGGGCTCGGACTCGCCATCAGTCAAAGACTTGTGCAGGGTGCGGGGGGCACCATCGAGGTCAACACACACGAAGGTGCTGGTACGACCTTCACCGTGGTCCTACCGGCCTCACACGATCCGTTGGTCCCCGCCGCGACCGACGGCGACGAACCCGAGGTCATCGTGCAACCCTTGGCTCCCTCGGTGCGGCCGTAACGCGGAGCATCCGCGGTCATTCCGCGTAACGGCGGGTGAGCAGCTCGCGCAGCGCCGGAGCCGAACGTACGAGCTCGAAGGTGTGCTCCGCGTGACCCTCGGCGTAGCCATTACCGATGTACATATCGACGTCCTTGCTCATGCCTTCGGCGCCGAGGGCGGCGGCCGTGAAGCTCGTGCTCATCGCGAAGTAATAAATCTTGCCGCGCGGGCGGGCGACCAAGATCGCGGCGGGCTCCGCCCCCTCGACGTTCACACACGAAACGACGAGATCGGCCTCGTGGCCCGACGTTGCGCGAAGAACGGCGTCACGCACCGCGAGAGCTCCTCGGGCGTCGACCCGGAGCACGCGGCAGATGCCGAGCCTCTCGAGGTCGGCCGCGGCGCGCTCGTTTGGTTCGATGCCAATGACCTCCCCTCGCGCCCCCACCTGGCGGCGGGCCTCCGCAGAACAGAGCAGCCCCGACTTGCCCCCCGCGCCGAGAACGACCACACGCTGCCCCTGCTTGGCATGCCGCGCGATCTGCGGAGCTGCGCCCGCCACGTCGCACAGGGCAAGCGCCAGTCGCTCCGGTAGATCGGAAGGGAGCTTGACCATCGCGGCCGAAAGAAAAACGACCGCGCTTGCCTCGACGTCGATCTGTGCGCTCTCGCGTCGCACGGCGCGGATGTTTCGCAAGGCGAGCGGGGTGAGAGTCAGCGACGCCAGTGTTGCCACCCGATCGCCCACCGTGAAACCCCTCTCCTCGGCGCTGGCTCCCACCCAAGCGACACGCCCGAGGAGCATTCCTCCCGACCCGGTCACCGGGTTGTGCTGCTTGCCCCGCGCCTGAACCGTCTGGCGGACGAGCTCCGCGATACCGGTTTCGTCGCCGCCGGTGGCCATCTCCATTTGGCGGAAGCTGGCCGCATCGACGTTCAACGCGTCGACATCGACGTGGATCTCCGTTTCGAAACGTCGGTTGATGTCATTGTCCAGGCGCCACGCCGGCTGCGGCAGCGCCCCCTCCGGTTCGATGACGCGATGAATTCCCAGCGGATCGCCCAGCATCGGGCGAAAGGTTAGCGGGTTGGCAAAGAGGCCTCCACCTCCATCGAGCGGCATCCGGCGCCCCTCCCATCGGCGGTCGCCGTCCAAACGGGGCGGATGGAGGTGGGTTGGAGTAGGCACGCCTAGGAAATCCCCTTGGTGGCCGTCAGGGCCAACCCCAGCCAAAGTCGACCGAGAGAGAAGGCGCAAAAGGACGTTCCCTTGACCCTATGTTTGCGCTGAGTCTAAACTTTCCAGAGCTCGGCGTGGCGCGTCCTGCAGCGTCGGCTCGCATCCGCCCTCCCCACATGCACGATTCCGTGTCCAAGTCTGCCTCGCACCCGACGGGTCCTCGGCGATCCCTCGCCCTGCGATTTATTTCTGGAAAGTACCAAGGCGGCGAGTTTCCCATGGTGCCCAACCGGGAAATCGTCGTCGGACGCTCGAGCGACTTGGACATGGTGCTCGTCGAAGAGATGGTGTCGCGCAAGCACGCGCGCATCGCCTACGAGAACGACGCCATCGTCATCGAGGACCTCGGCTCGACCAATGGTACGTTCGTCAACGGCGAAAAGATCAAACGCGCGCAGCTGAAAGAAGGCGATCGGGTTCTCATCGGGACCAGCATTCTCAAGGTCATCGCCATGGAGGGGGCGCCCCAAGAGCAAGGGCGGCCGAACCTCGAAGTCGTCGCGGCGCAGCGTCGCACCTCGCCGCGCACGATGAGCGGTGCCATCGACGAAGTGCCGCTCCCCGATCTGCTCCAGCTTTTTGCGACTTCCAAGAAGAGCGGGACACTCGTCATTCGAACCGAAGAGGACGTCGGCCGGATCTACCTGAAGAAGGGCGTCATCTATTACGCCACCATCAACGATCTCGACGAGCTGCCGCCGATCAAGTGCATCTTCCGGATGCTCACCTGGCAAAAGGGGCTCTTCGACTTCGATCCATCGGACACTCGGGAATTCCAGAAGCCGGTCGAGGTCACCGTCCAGGAAGTGCTGATGGAGAGCCTCCGACAACTCGACGAACTGAACTCGATCCGCGAGCAGCTGCCCGCCCTTTCGGCGCGCGTCGTGCTGCAGACACCGATCGTTCCGCCGCTTCGCGAGTTGACTCCCGAAGAGCTCGACGTTTTGCAGCTGACCCACAACTTCGGCCGGTTCGGCGCGCTGCTCGATCGCAGCCTGGCGTCGGATGTGGATACCGCGCGCATCGTTCTCAAGCTGATCGAGAACCATTATTTGAAGATCGAGTGAGGCGTGCCGACGCCGTCCGAGGACGAGCCGCTGTTGTCGATCCGCGCTTCGCTCGACGTTCCCGGTGAGACGCGCCGCCAAGCCATCGTATTGGCGATCTGGCTGCTCTGCCTGGCCCCGCGGTCTTCGCAGGGTCGGTGGTGGGGACGCACATACCTGCTTACGTTTCCGATCCCGACGTTCAGGCGCAGGAGCTCGGCCGCTCGCGCAGCGCACGAGCCAAAGTAGCTTTCGGTCTCGGGCTCGTGTGCCCGACGCTTCTCACGATCTACGTGACGCGCCGTCGCAGGCGCGGCGGTCCACAC
>DASWDH010000490.1:0-3280 GCA_036395495.1 Polyangiaceae bacterium | reverse complement strand
ACCCGCCCGCTTTCGAGCCCCCTCTGCAGCGCGGCTTCGTCGAAGATACCTCCCCGCGCGCAATTGACGAGCAGCACGCCCTTCTTCATCTTGGCAATGGTTTCGTCGTTGACGAGGCCCTTCGTTTCGCTGGTGAGTGGCGTGTGGACGGTGATCGCATCGGCGCGCGCCCAGATCTGGTCGAGCGAAACGAGCTCGACGCCGAGGGCCGAGGCGCGTTCGGGGGCGACCACCGGATCGAACGCGATGACGTTCATCTTGAGACCGTGGGCCCGGTCGGCGACGATCCGCCCGATGTTGCCGAGACCGATGACGCCGAGCGTCTTGCCGGCGAGCTCGCGGCCTTGAAACTTGTTCTTCTCCCACTTACCGGCCCGCATCGAGGCGGTTGCCTGCGGCGTGCGTCGAGCCAGCGAAAAGAGAAGAGCGAGCGCATGCTCGGCGGTGGTGACGGCATTGCCGGTCGGCGTGTTCATCACCACGACGCCTTGATGGGATGCGGCGGCAACATCGACATTGTCGACACCAATGCCGGCCCGTCCGATCACCTTGAGACCCTTGGCGGCATCGATGACCTTGGCGGTTACCTTGGAACCCGACCGGATGACCAGCGCGTCGAACCCAGGGATGGCTTGCGCGAGCTCCGCCTCCTTGAGACCCGGCTTGTAAACAACCTCGATCCCGGGCGCTTTTTTGAGAATCGAGAGACCGGCTTCGCTGAGCGTATCGGAAACGAGAACACGTGATGCCATGACCTAGACCTTTGCTCCGTTCGCCTTCGCAAACTCTTGCATGAATGTCGTGAGCAGCTTGACCGACTCGAGCGAAACGGCGTTGTAAATCGACACCCGGATGCCGCCTACGCTGCGATGCCCCTTGAGACCGACCATCTTGGCCTTCTTCGCCTCGGCGACGAACTGTTCTTCGAGAGCTTCGGTCGGCAATCGGAAGACGACGTTCATGAGCGAGCGGCTGCCCTTCTCCACCGGCGCGCGGTAAAAATCGGCGTGGTCGTCGATGGTCCCATAGAGGACGCGGCCCTTCTCGCGGTTGACTTTTTCGATGGCGGAAAGCCCGCCCTGCTCCTTGATCCACGCGAGCACGTTGCGAACGAGGTACACCGAGAAGGTGGGAGGCGTGTTGTAGAGCGAGCGGTTGTCGGCGTGGGTCTTGTACCGGAAGATCTTGGGGATGTCTTTTCGCCCCCCCTCGACCAGATCCTTGCGCGCGATCGCGATGACGATCCCGCTCGGTCCCACGTTCTTCTGCGCTCCCGCGTAGATGAGACCGAAGCGATTGACGTCGAACTTGCGCCACATGAAATCGCTGGACATGTCGCCGACGAGCGGCACCCCCCCGGTGTCGGGAAAGTCGAACCACTGCGTGCCGAACAGGGTGTTGTTCGACGTGAGGTGGACGTAGGCGGCGTTGGGGTCGAGCTTGAGCTCATCGTGCCGCGGAATGCGCGTGTACTTGCCCCCTTCGGCGGTCGACGCCGCGACGCGCGTCTGCCCAACGATCTTGGCTTCTTCGAGAGCCTTTTCGCTCCAGCCGCCGGTGACCACGTAGTCGGCGCTCTTGCCGGGCGGCAGGAGATTCATCGGAACCATCGCAAACTGCTGGCTGGCCCCGCCCTGCAGCAAGAGCACATGATAGTCGTCGGAGACCGAGAGGAGCTCGCGCACCAGCCCGATGGCCTCGTCGTGGACCGCCTCGTACTCCTTGCCGCGGTGGCTATGCTCGATGATCGACATCCCCGACCCTCGAAAGTCGACGAGCTCATCCCTGGCGCGCTCGAGAGCGACGAGGGGCAACGCGGCGGGCCCAGGATTGAAGTTGTGAACGCGCGCCATGGCTTCCTCCGAAACCTGCTCCCGCGGGAGCTTCTGAGAGCGATGGCTATTGCCTCAAAAAGGTGACTTAGGCAACCCGCTGTGTTACTCGGCGCGGCCCTGCGGGCCCGCCGGCGACTGCAAAAAGTCGTTCTCACACGGCGCGGTAAGGGTCGAGCGTGTGGATGGCCAACCCGGTGAGGACCTTGGGGTAGAAGTAGGTCGACTTTTGCGGCATTACCTCGCCGGCTTCGGCGACCTCCCGAACCTGGGAAACCGGCGTGGGATTCATCAGGAAGAGGATCTGGCCGGCACCCTTCTCGAGGTCGGCGATGCCCTGTTTGGGGTCTTGGAGATAGACGAGGTTGGTTTTTTTGACCTGGGCTTCGAGGGAGATGCCGAGGAGGTGCTCGAGAATTCCGCTGTGAAGGATCGCGACATCCGTGGCACGAACGACGGCCGGGCGTTGACCGAGCGTGGGATGCGCGGCGAGGTCGGCGCCCGAGCGCAGCGTGAGAAGCGCCATTCGGTTGCCCTTCTTCGGGCCACCCTCGCTCTTGGCAATGGCGAGAAAAGCGTTTGCCGAGCGTCCCGCGCTGGCCAATTCGGCCTCGGCGGATGCGAGGTCGCCGCTCAGCGGTTCGACTTCGAACAGATCGCCGGCCTTGCGTGTGAACTCGTCCCAATCGAAACCGGGGAGCGAGTGCACCAAGCGGTGCGTCGCGAACACCACCAGGTCGGGGTCGTCGCCGTTGCATAGAAACGACATGAAGTGTCGGTGCTCAGGCCGCGGAAGATAAGGCCTTGGCGCGGCTGCCTCCCCGGCGTCGAGCTCCTGCGAGTAGTAGAGCGCCGTCTCGTAGCGATGGTGCCCGTCGGCAATGAGCAGCGGGCTTTTGCCGATGTGCTCCACGATCGACCGAATTGCCTCGGGACCGGTCACCTTGGCGATGCGGTGCTCCACGCGATCGGGGGTGGCGAACTTCGCGATCTCCTCGGCGGTCGCGAGAGGGGCGTCGAGAACGCGTTTGGGATCTCGGTAGAGCATGAACCCGGGCGAGAGGTTGGTTCGCGTCGCGCGAAACAGCTTCAACCGATCTTCTTTGGGTCCGGCCAGCGTGCGCTCGTGCGGAAGCACCACGCGATCGCTGAAGGGCACGACGCGCACCAGCGCCAGGAATCCGCTGCGCGTGCGCCGGGCTCCTCCCCCCGGCGGCTCGAAGCTTTGGTCGTAACGGTAGAACGCCGCCTGCTCGTCCCGAACGAGCACCCCTTCTTTGCGCCACGCCGCGAGCAGCCCGGCAGCGTGGGCGTACTTCGCGTCGCCTTCCCCGTCGGGCAAAATGAGCCGCACGACGTTATGCGGCGAGCGAGCCATCAGCTCGAGGCGCTCGCTCGGCGAAATCACGTCATACGGAGGCGCCACCAAGTTCGACAGGTCTCGAGCG
>DASWDH010000489.1:0-9698 GCA_036395495.1 Polyangiaceae bacterium | reverse complement strand
TTGGGTGAGGACGTCGATGACGTCGTCGACGGTGATGACGCCGCGAAGCGTTCCTTTGGCGTCCACCACCGGGATGGCGGAAAGGTCGTATTTCGCGAGTTTTTTCGCCACCTCCTCTTGGTCCATCTCCGGCGGCACGGTGATGACGTTGGACGTGAAGATGTCCGAAAGCCGTTGCGCCGGATCGGACAGAAGCAGGTCGCGCAGCGAGACCACGCCCTCCAGCCGCTTGGCCGCTGCAAGGGCATAAACGTAATAGATGGTCTCCGCCTCGGCCCCCTTCTTACGAATGAGTTGAATGACTTCGCTGACCGACATTCCCACCGTGACCGACACGTAATCGGTCGTCATCAAGCTGCCGGCGCTGTGCTCGGGCCATTGGACGAGCTCCTCGACTTCTTCGGCAGCCTTGGGATCGATCTGCTCGATACTCGCGAGCACTTGCCCGCCGACGTCTTCGGGAAGCTCCTTGATGAGGTCCGCGCGTTCGTCGGACGACATCTCGACGGCGATCTGCGCGGTCGACTCGGGGCCGAGCTCGGTGACGATCGCCGCTTGCCGCTCGTCATCCAGGCGTTCGAAGATCGGCGCGGCCTCCTCGGTGGGAAGACGGGCGAGCAGCTCGGCAGCCTCTTCGTCGGGCAGGTCCGCGATGAGGTCGGCCAGGTCCTCGTCGTGGATTTCTTCGAGAAGCTCGCGGACTTGCTCGGGATCTTCCCTGAGCAGCTCGCGCAGTTCAGGGCCGACGAGGGGAGCGAAACGCATGGCTCAGCGCGCCCCCGAAAGCCAGCGCATCAAGATCGCGACGCCCGTCTCGAGCTTGGCGAGCGAGGTCCATTCGTTGCGCTGATGGGCCTGGGCCTGCTCGCCGGGACCGAAATTGACCGCCGGTACGCCGAGAGCCGCGAACCGCGCCACGTCCGTCCAGGCTTGCTTCGGTTCGACGGCGGTGACGCCGCTGTCCCGAAGCGCGATCACCAGCGGATGCTCGGCGAACGGAGGCGCCGAAGGAGACAAGTCGGTGAACTTCACCTCGGCTCGCCCTCCCACCAGCTCTTCGACTTCGCGCTGGGCACCTTCGAGCGAAGTGTCAGGAGCAAAGCGATGATTCAGGTTCATCTGAAAGCGATCCGGCACGATGTTCCGACCGCGCCCGCCTTCGGCCAAAGTCACGTTCGTCACGGTACGATACAAAAGCCCGTCGATGACGACTTCGCGCGGCGCCAGCGCAGCGAGCTCCGTCAAGAAAAGCCCCGCTTTCTGGATGGCGTTCTCGCCTTGCCAGGGCCGCGCGCTGTGCGCGGTGCGCCCCACGAACGTCACCTGCGCGTGCAGCGAACCGGTCGCCCCGAGCTGCAGCTTGTTGTCGGAGGGTTCGAGACACACCGCGAGATCGACGTGCGCGAGGTCGGGAGCCCGATCGAGCACGATACCGAGCTCGTTGTCGGCAAACGGTCCCTCTTCGCGGGCGTAGAACACCAGGGTCAGATCGACGCCCGACGAAGCGGCGCCGCCATTGTCCAGAAGCTCGAGCATGGCGGCAAGGCCCGATTTCATGTCGGCAGCGCCTGGACCGTAGAGGCGGTCCCCTTCGATGCGGGGCGCGCCGTCATGTTCGGTGCGCACGACATCGAGATGGCCGACCAGAGCGACGCGCCGCCCGCCGGGGCGCCCCGGGATCTTGGCGATGAGCGAGTCACCGATCCGCTGGACGTCGGCGTGGCCGGCGAGGCGCGCCTCGATCGCGTCGCACAGAGCCTTCTCTTCCCCTGTCGGCGACGGGATCGAGCAGAGCCAGAGGAGCGTGCGTGTGAGGCGGGTCATCGTTCATCCCCCGAATCGCACTGGCTCCGGCCCAGTCGCGCTAGGGGGCGTGGCTTGTTCTATCAGGACCCGCTCGAACCAGGCCACCAAACAGGTCGAATCGCCGCCACCGACGAGGTCAGACCGGCACCGCAAAGTCACGGAGGGCGTCGTTCAGCGAGACCTTGCGGTCGGTCGCTTCGTTGCGTTGACCGATGATGAGGGCGCAGGGGAGGCCGAACTCGCCGGCCGGAAACTTCTTCTGTCTCACACCAGGAATCACGATGCTGCGCGCCGGAATGCGGCCCCGGTGCTCGACGACCTCGGGTCCGGAAACGTCGAGAACCGCCGTCGAGCCCGTCAGAACCACCCCCGCGCCGATCACGGCCTCTCGTTCGACCAAAAAGCCCTCCACGATGACCACGCGCGATCCGACGAACACGCCATCTTCGAGAATCACCGGGCGGGCACCCGGCGGCTCGAGCACGCCTCCGATACCCACGCCGCCGGCCAAGTGGCAGTCTCGTCCGACCTGGGCGCAGCTACCGACCGTGGCCCAGGTATCGACCATGGTGCCCGCCCCGACGTAGGCCCCGATGTTCACGTATCCGGGCATGACGATCGCGCCCTTTTCGAGAAACGCCCCATAGCGAACGACGCCGGGTGGTACGACCCGCACGCCCGCCTCGTGGAGGTTCTTCTTCAGCGGGATCTTGTCGTGAAATTCGAAGGGGCCCACCTCGATGCGCTGCATTCCTTGCACCGCGAAGTAGAGCAGGATGGCCTGCTTGATCCAGGCGTGGGTGACCCATTCTCCCGCGGGGCTGCGTTCGGCAACCCGCAGTTCGCCTCGATCGAGATGGGCGATGACCTGCTCGACGGCAGCGCGCGTCGTGGCATCCGAGAGGCGGGATCGGTCCGCAAAGGCGGCTTCGACGGCGGGCCGCAGAGACGAATCGACGGTGCTCATGTGTGCCTCACTACCACTACCCGCATGACGATCGCCAGGCCTTGGCGCAACGGGGAGCTACTAGGTTGAGGAGTTGCGGGGCCACACGATCGCCACCCGACCGGGCTCGGCTTCGAAGGTTCCCGACGCGAGCTGGGCGGCCGTCTTCACGCAGACCAGCGTCGGCGCAATGACGAGCGGGAGCTCGAAGTCGTACTGCGCTCCCGGGGCGGGGCAGTCGTGGGAGATGACGATGCGGATCGGTTCGTCCTGCAGGCAGACGGCGTTGAGAAACACGCGTTCGGAGCTTCTGGCGACCATGGCGATGCCGGCGGAAATGAGTGGCATCAAAACTTGGGGGCTCGCTCGAAAGCCGCTCGCGTCGCGGGTGTAGGATGCGGTCACCTTCACCCGTTTCGCGCGGGGATCCGTCCGCGAGGGGGGCCCGATCGCGACCTGCACGACCTCCTCGATGTCGAGGTCGGTCTCCGACACTTCGGCGGCGTGGACCAGCAGGTCGAGCAATTGCCGGACGCTGTCGAGCTCGGCGCCTACGCCGGTGATGACGCTCTCGAAACACAAACGATTCTTGGCATCGAGTGCGGCGCTCGACGCTCGCTCGAGCGAGGCACGGAGCCGCTCGGAAATTTCCTGGACGTACTGGCCGAGCATGAGCACCGCTCCGTCGACCGGCAGGTCGGCGACCTCCTGTACGTGCGCCAGGATCTGGTCGACCGCGATCAGGAGCGGCGCGCAGAACCCCTTCAGCCCGGGGATGACCGGAGCCAGCGCTCTCGGCCCCACCCGCGGCGAACGCAGCAACTCCTCGAGGTTACGCACCGCGGCGAGCACGTCGCGGAGCACGCCACGCCCCTCGACGAGCGGGTTGAGCCGCGTCGCGCTCCCTACGGAACCCCTCCCCTCTTCGATGTCTGTTCCCTCTCTTCGCCGGGGATCTATCGCCGGTTGGTGCATCCTTCGCGCCTTCCCCGCCCGTTCCCCAGGGCGCCTCGGTCACACTAGCGGACCTGTCTCGTAGCCTGCAAAGAAATACGATACCTCAGCGTGTGCTGTTTCCGGAGAATCGGAGCCATGCAGAGCATTCTCTCCTACATTGGATCCGTACAACTTACGTAGCGTGCCGGGAGCGGCCTTCGCGGGATCGGTCGCTCCGATGACGTCGCGGTACTTCTGGATGGCGTTCTCGCGCTCGAGAACCATGACGACGATCGGACCGCGGCTCATGAACTCTGTGAGCTCGTCGAAGAAAGGCCGGCCGCGATGCACGGCGTAGAAGCCCTGCGCTTCGCGCAGCGTGAGCTGGAGGCGTTTCATTCCGCGGATCGCGAACCCCTCGACCTCGAGTCGCTCGATGATGGCTCCGACCTTGTGCTTTTCGACGGCGTCCGGCTTGATGATGGAGAGAGTGCGCTCGAGACCCATGAGCGATGCTTTTTAGGCGGACCGATCTACATACGCAACAGAGATTGTAGGGTCGAGCCCATCTCGGCGGGCGTCGGCGCCACCTTCACACCAGCTGCCTCGAGCGCTGCCCGCTTCTCTTTGGCGGTCCCCTTTCCGCCGGCGATGATGGCGCCCGCGTGTCCCATCCGCTTGCCGGGAGGGGCGGTTGCGCCGGCAATCAAGGCGGCGACCGGCTTTTTCATCTGAGCCTTGATGTAGGCGGCCGCGCGCTCCTCGGCTTGGCCGCCGATCTCTCCGATCATGATGACGCCATGGGTATCGGGGTCGGCATTGAACAGCGTCAGGACGTCGATGAAGTCCATGCCCCCGACCGGATCGCCGCCGATGCCCACGCATGTCGATTGACCGATTCCGAGCGCGGTCAGCTGGCCGACGGCCTCGTAGGTGAGCGTGCCCGAACGGGAGACGACGCCGACGTGGCCGGGCCGGTGGATGTGACCCGGCATGATGCCGATTTTGCAGCCGCCGGGCGTGATGATGCCGGGGCAATTGGGACCGATGAGCCGGACCGAGCGACCCTCCAGCCAGCGGCGAACGCGGATCATGTCCATCACCGGGACCCCTTCGGTGATGCAGACCACCAGCTGACAGCCGGAGTCGGCCGCCTCGAGGATCGCGTCGGCCGCGCCGGGGGGAGGCACGAAAATCAGTGACACGTCGGCGCCCGTCGCGGCAACCGCCTCGGCGACCGTATTGAAGACCGGAACCTTGCCCTCGAAGGTTTCGCCTCCCCGCCCGGGCGTCACGCCGGCGACGATTTTCGTGCCGTACTCCAGACACTGACGAGCGTGGAACGACCCCGCACCGCCGGTGATCCCTTGAACGATGACGCGAGACTCGGCATTGACCAAAATCGACATGACTAACCTCGCGCCCCGATGGCTTGAACGATCTTCTTCGCACCGTCCGCCATGGTCGATGCAGCCTGGATCGAGAGACCCGACTCACCGAGCATCTTGCGACCTTGCTCGACGTTGGTCCCTTCCAGCCGTACGACGAGCGGCACCTCGAGGCCCATCTGCTTGGTTGCGGCAATGATGCCTGCCGCGATGACGTCGCACTTCATGATGCCGCCGAAGATGTTGACGAAGATGCCTTTGACTTTGGGGCTGCGCATGATCATCCCGAAGGCTTTGGCGACCTGCTCCTGGTTGGCGCCACCGCCGACGTCGAGAAAGTTCGCCGGGCTGCCGCCGTAGGTCTGGATGATGTCCATCGTGGCCATGGCGAGCCCCGCTCCGTTGACGAGACAACCGATATCGCCGTCGAGCGACACGTACGAGAGCCCCGCCTCTTTCGCTTCGAGCTCGACCGGATCTTCCTCGTCGCGATCGCGGAGCTCGGCCCAGTCTCGATGACGGAAGTCGGCGTTGTCGTCGAAGTTGATTTTGCCATCGAGCGCCACGACTTCGCCCTGCTTCGTCACGATGAGCGGATTGATCTCGCAGAGCGAGCAATCCTCTTTCACGAAAAGATCGTAGAGGCTCTGCAGGAGCTTCACGAATTTGCCGGTTTGATCCTTGTCGAGGCCGAGCGAGAAACCGATTCGCCGCGCCTGGTAAGCGGCAAGGCCCACGACCGGATCGACGTGGGCACGTTGAATTTTTTCGGGCTTGTCGTGGGCTACCTGCTCGATGTCCATTCCCCCTTCGGTGGAGGCCATCACCGCCACGCGCCGGGCGTCGCGGTCGAGCACGAGAGCGAGGTAGAGCTCGCGACCTATATCGAGCCCCTGCTCGATGTAAAGGCGCCGCACGATTTGGCCGCCGGGCCCAGTTTGATGCGTCACCAGTGGGCGGCCGAGCATCTTGTCGGCGAGCTCGCGCGCTTCGGCCGGCCCTTTTTTGGCGAGCTTGACGCCACCCCCCTTGCCGCGCCCGCCAGCATGGATTTGTGCTTTGACCACCACGACCGGGACCTTCGTCTCGTCGATGAGCTTTTTGGCAGCGATCTCGGCCTCGGCGGCCGTGTTGACGGGATAACCCTTGGGGATGGGCACCCCGTAACGGGCAAATATCTGCTTGGCTTGATACTCGTGAATCTTCATGGCGATGATCGATTCGTTGCGAGGGTTTGACGCGGCCCTTCCAGGCTGGCCGAAGCTACCACAGATACGGTAGGCCAAACCTTCAATCCGCGCTCGCGCCGAGACTGGCGAAAGGAGTGCTGCGCCATTCGAGGAAGGGGGCGTGTGCTACACCGCCGACGAATGGCAAAGGGCAGGTCGATCCCGATAGGAGGCGCGGCTCATCTCCTCGTCGCGCTCGTCATCGGCATGCCCCTCGTCTTTTCGGGCTGTGGGCCGACCACGCCCAGGGCCGGCCATCCGATGCCCTCGGGCCCGCTGCCCGCGCCGTCTGCGTCGGCGGTGCATCGCGGCGAAGCGAGCGAGGGCACCGTTGCGGGACTTCGCACGGGCGAGCTCGCGCCGGTCGAGCACCGCGATCCGCTCGAGGCGCGCGTCGTCGGCCGGTTCGCCGACGACCAATACGAGACGCTTGCGTTGGAGGTCGTGCTCCCGATCAGCGGTGCCTTCGACGGCTCACAGCGAGCCGGCTGCCGGATCAGCGTCGACCGTCCCGCCGCCGGTCCTTATGCGTTTGCCGCGCTGCCGGACGATGTCGCCGCGGTCGAAGGGCGAGGGCTCGCGACCGCGACAATCTGGGTGCGCCGCGCCCGTGACCTAGAAGGCCAGCCGGTGACCGGCACCGCGTTCACGCCGCAACTCGGGAACGAGCCGGGGCACAAGGTGGCGTTTCGCGCGCGGATGGAAGTGAAAACGAAGAGCGACCCGAAGGTGCTGGCGCGCTGGGGCTCGGCACTGGCACTGCACCTGCGCGGCTTGGCAACAGGGCCTTGGCACCAATTTGCGGCTGCGCGCATCGAGGACGTGTTCGGCGACAAGAAGAGCCGGGCGGCCGCGGTGAGCCCTCGGCCGCGAGCTCCGAATCGCGATGAGCTCGCCGTCTCGATGGACACGCTGACCGGCCTGCTCTCGATTCAAGAGACGTTGCAACACGACCGGCCGCTGCTGCTCGCGGCGGCAAAGGAGAAGCGGGCGACGCCTCTCACCAAGCTGACGCCTCCCAAGTCTGCATCGCATCCGTGGGACGACATGCTGGGCGGTCTCTCAGCATCGGTTCCGGCGGAACCGCTCGCCCTCAGCGTGCCGGCGGAGTTCTGGTACTTGCGAGCAAGCGATTTGGCCGGCCTTTTTCGAATGGCCGATCAGCTGGAGGCCTGGGGAACGCCGGCCGCGCAATTATTGGATGGCAACCTCGAAGAGCGCGATCTCGGCAGGCGGTACGAGACCCAGCTCGGTTTGTCGCGCAGGGCGGTCGCGCGCGCCCTGGGTCCCGACGTCGTCGAAGGCGTGGCGCTCGCCGGTAGCGACCCCTATCTGCGCGAGGGGTCCGACGTGACGGCGGTCTTTCGGGTCAAGCAAGCCCCGTTGTTCGATGCCGCGCTCGATGGAACGCTTGCCGCGCACGCGAAGGGGCACGGTGGCGTCAGCAAAAACACCGTCGCGCATCAGGGGCTCGATATCGTCATATCCTCCTCGGCCGACGGAGCGGTGCGCCAACATCGGGTCGCGGTGAACCAGCTCCGCGTGGTATCGAACAGCCTCGCTGCCACACGCGCCGTGCTCGACGCCATCCAAGGCAAGCGACCGCGTCTCGCCGACGAGAGCGACTTTCGTTACATGCTAGCGCGCGACGCGGGAAAGCCGAACGAGATGCTCGGGTTTTTCGGGGATCGCTTCGTGGCCGAGGTGGTCGGCCCGCGGCAAAAGGTGTTGCAGGCGCGCCGACAAATGGCGGCTGCCGAGCTCATGACGCCCGGCTTCGCCGCGCTCCTCTACGGCTGGGTCTACGGCAAGAGTCCCGGAAGTGTCGACGAGCTCCTCAGCTCCAAGCTCTTGCGCAAGGACGAGCTGAAACACGGCGCCGGCGCCTCGATCGATTGGCGTCCCGGCGAAGCTGCGCGATCGAGCTGGGGCACGCCCTCGGCGCTGACGCCGCTCATCGACTTGCCCGCTCCCGACGCGGTCACCGAGTCCGAACGAGCCGCGTACGAACGCTTCAGCCACACCTACGAAACGTACTGGTCCCATTACATCGACCCGGCCTCGTTGCGACTCGCGTGGAACGGAGCCGAGACACTCACGGCCGACCTGCGCGTTCTACCGCTCATCGATGGGACGCAATACCGCGATCTCGTCGAGCTTTCCGGGCAAGCTCGGGTGAAAGTACCGCCGCCCGCCGATGGAATGCGGGCAGTGCTCGGCATTGGACCCATGGCCGGGCTGCGGCGGGAGCTCTCCGAACTCGGTCGAGGGGCCTTGAGGCGACAAGGTCTGAAGTTCGATTTCCTCGGAGACTGGGCCATCGTCGGCATGGCCGATCGCCCGCGCGTGGCGGAGGTCGTACGACGCCTTCGTCCTGGGCTACTCGAGCGGCCCGAGTCGAGTGAGCGCGAGCCGATCGACGAGATGGCCGAGGCGGCGCGCGCGCCCGCGTACGCTGCCATCGGCATTCGGAGCACGAGCGGCGCCGCCCTCGCCCTTACGGGACTGCGCAAGCTCGCGGAAAGCACGTTTGGAGACATGTTGTCGTGGAGCGACGCCGGCGCGGAGCGGGGAGCCACCATCGTTCGCGTGCGCATTGGCAACAGCGCGGCACGGGCGCTGCCGCAGGCGGACCGCGCGCCGAGCGAGATCGTATTGTTTTACGCTCTGCTCGAGAAAACGCTGGTGATCTCGCTGGACGAGCAGGTTGCGCGTCGGCTCATTGGCGAGTTCGCCGACGGACGGGCCCCTGTCGCCAAGACGGGGGGCGACGGCGCGCAGCTGGTGTTCGATCTCGCTGGTTCCAAGGAGGGTGCACTTTTCACCGTTCTCGGATGGCTTCTCTCGGAGCAGCTGGTTCGCGCCGGCGAGCCGGCCCGCGCCCACGCCGAGGCTTTGCTGCGCGGCGCTCCCGAATACGCCGCCGACGCTGCAAAGATCCACACGCTCTCCCTGGCCTATTTCGGCGCCGCTCCCGTCCCACCGTACGGCGGGTCCTACGCGCTCGGGCCCGACGGCGTCAGCGATCCGGTGCGCGGAACGGCGAGCTCGCCGAAATGGCCGACGTTGCCGGTTTCCGGTTCCCTCGTCGACACGTTGCTCCGAGCCGTCGGTCGGGTGAGAAGCGAGATCGCGTTCGATTCCGAGGGACGCGACGCCAAGACCGGACGCACCATGCAGAGTCTGCACGTGCGCACCAGCATCGGCTTGCGATAACGCCGCGCTCCCTGGTAAGAGGGTCTGGCTCTTTCCTTATCTGAAATGGAGGTCGTGATGCAGGCCGTAGCCACGCAGTCGATGATGCGAAGCGCGTTGCTGGTGGGCTATTTTTTCTGCGCGAGTGCTTGTACGAACGCGCCGAGCCACTCCGGATCGCTCGACGGCGGTCTCACC
>DASWDH010000488.1:0-6940 GCA_036395495.1 Polyangiaceae bacterium | reverse complement strand
CACCCTCAGCCGCCGTTACGCACTCGAACTTCATCAGCGACCGGTTGGGCTCGGCGCTCGCGATTTTGCCACTCGGCGTGTGGACACTGATCCACCTCTGGAACAACATGGCGGCGTTCCAGGGGGGACCCGAGTGGCAGTCGGCGGTGACCGAGTACGCGCACCCGCTCGCTGAAGCCATCACCCTCGGCATCGTTCTACTGCCGCTCGTCTGGCACACCATTTGGGGGCTCGGCCGGATTGGACAGACACGTCCCAACTATCCGCGCTACGGCTACTTTGCGAATTTGAAGTACATCTTGCAGAGGCTCTCGGCGCTCGGGCTTCTCGCCTTTCTCGGCGCGCATCTGTGGCTCGCGTTTTTGAAACCGCGTCTGGTCGAGGGGCGCGTGGAGCCCTTCTCGGACATCGCGCACGAGATGCATTTTCATCGCCCGACGCTCCTCGTCTACATCTTGGGGGTGCTCGCGATCGCGTACCACTTCGGCAACGGCATTCACTCTGCGCTGATGAGTTGGGGTGCGGCGGCAACCAAGGAGTCCTTGCGCCGCTGGGCGCTGCTCGCCTGGGTGATCTTCGTGGTGATGCTTCTCATGGGTTGGGGCGCGATCTTCGCGTTGTTTCGCGCGGGCGCGAGCACCTGAACTCGCGAACCCGGCGCGCACTACTGGGCGGGGGCGTCGCCGGGACCCGTGGGGCCGCCGTGCCCTGGCGCGTACCCGTGAGACGCTCCATAGCCGATATCGGCTTCCTCGCTGATTGGCTTGGCCGGCTCCTCGGCCCGTTCGGCGCCCTCGGCGACCTGCGCCGGTGCCACGATCGGCCCGAAGACCTCGTACAAACCGGGGGGGAAATGCGCTTCCTCCAGCTCCGAGCCGCAAACGCAACGCGGACGCGCTTCGTCATTCGCTCGAACGTGCACACAACGCCGGAAGCATGTCGTGCAAACGTACGCTTGGGTGTCCATGTGCGGAGCGAATGCAGCGCATGTGCCGGCACGCGCCGAGCCCGCCTGTCCGACTGGTGCTTCGGGAGAAGCGCGGGACGAAAGCCATGGATCGTGCAGTCCATGCCGGAGCTCGCGGTGAAGAACGACAAAACTCGCGGGGAGCACGGCCGATGGAGCAGGGACACGGAAGAGTTCGCTATGCAGTGGTTGGAGCAGGCCATATCGCGCAGGTGGCGGTGCTCCCCGCCTTTGCGCACGCCGAGGAGAATTCGGAGCTCGTCGCGATCGTTTCGTCAGATGCCGAAAAACGCGCGGAGCTCGGCCGTCGATACGACGTCCGCCACACGGCGTCGTACGATGACTTCGAGACGGTTTTGAACGAGGCCAACGTCGAAGCGGTGTACATCGCGCTTCCGAACACGAAGCATCGCGAATTCACCGAGCGGGCAGCCCGCGCCGGGGTGTACGTCCTCTGCGAAAAACCGATGGCCACCAACGAGGACGACTGCCAGGCCATGATCGCCGCAACCGAAGAAAACCAAGTGCGGCTCATGATCGCTTACCGGCTGCACTTCGAAGAAGCCAACCTTCGTGCGGTGCAGATCACGAAGTCGGGTCGAATCGGCGAGGCGCGCATCATGAGCTCCGTTTTCTGCCAGCAAGTCCGGCCGGGGGACATTCGCACCCAGGGCGAGCTCGGCGGCGGCGCACTCTTCGACCTCGGAGTCTACTGCGTGAATGCCGCGCGCTACCTGTTTCGAGCCGAACCCATCGAGGTCTTCGGCTACGCCCAGGCAAGCGATGACGAGCGCTCGCGCGACGTGGACGAGACGACGTCAGCGCTTCTGAAGTTTCCCGACCATCGCATCGCCGAGTTCACGGTGAGCCAAGGAGCAGCCGACGTGTCGGCGTATCGGCTGGTCGGCACGAAAGGCGACCTGCGCGTCGAGCCGGCCTATGACTATGCCGGTGCGCTCGAGCACCATCTCACGATCAACGGCAAGACACGCAAGCGGCACTACGCGAAGCGCGATCAGTTCGCTGCCGAGTTGGTGTATTTTTCGCGCTGCATCCAAGAAGGCAAAGAACCCGAGCCATCGGGATGGGAAGGTCTCGCCGACGTCCGCGTGATGACGGCGATCTTGAGCTCGGCTCGCATCGGTCATGCCGTCGAGCTTGCGCCTTTCGAGCGAAACAGGCGCCCCGATTTGAAGCAGAACATCGCGAAGCCCCCCCTCGAGGAGGCGCCGACGGTCCACGCGCCGTCGCCGAGCCTTTGAAGGCGCCCCGAGGAGCGGGCCAAGAAACTTCTTCGAAACATGGTGCGCCATTCGCCCGCGGTCGGTCGATCGACCGAATGAAGCCGAGACGAAATGCACCATCCTGATGCCTGACGCTATCGCAGGGCGAGCCGAAGGGCGCGCCGAGTCAATTGAACAGCGACCGCACGGCGCACGCAGATGCTCGCATTCCAACGGGCGTGCGCCATTCATCCGCTACGTAATCCATGGATTAACAGGAGGGTTTCGCCTGTCATCCCTGGGCTCGGCCGGCAGTCCGCTTTGATCTTGCTGAGCCGTTCCGACCGGGTCTAGTATCCGCGATCGATTTTCGCTGCGTGGGCCGTATCCGCCACCGGGGCAATTCATGCGAATGGAATGCGACTTCTGCTGCTCGGTCTTCGACTTGGATGAGCCCGAGAACGAAACAGGGGCTTATTGTCCGTTTTGTTCGCGCCGACTCGATAGTGGCGCGCTCACTCGTTTTCTTGCGATCGGAGATCGCACGCGATTGCCTGTCGCGCCGCCGGTGCCGTTCGGCCTCGAGAAGACGATTGATCCGAACGCGGCACAGCCGCCGATCGTGTGCCCGCCTGCCAATCCGGTGGCCATCGGAGCGACGCGCCGCACGACCGAAACGCCACCCTACGTGAAGGCCGTCGCGCGGGTGCCGACGCTCGACATCGGCGAGCGCCCCCCGGAAGGTAACGAGGATCACATTCCGGTGCTCGAGGAGATCGCGCCACTCGCACCCCCGTTCGCGACGCGCCGGCCCGTCACGTCCGACTACAGCTTCGCCGCGCCACCCGATGCGTCAACCAGGGGCGGGGACACCGATCGACCTTACGTTCACTCGGACCGAAAGCCGCTCGTGCTCCCGCGAACGCGCCGGGCCAAGGCGGCCGTCGCTCTCTCCTTCTTGCTCGGCGTGGTCGGCGCGGCGCTCATCATCCAGGCGGTCCATCACACCGCTCGGACCGACTCGCGCGAAGCGCCCGCCGTCCCCGCCGCTTCGTACGCGGCACTCGCCGACCGCAGTCTCTTGGTGGGGGACGTGGAGCAGGCTTCCGCCGCCCTCGAACGCGCCTCGAAGCTCGCGCCGAAGGACCCCGCCGTCTTGCTCTCGCGCGCGCGATTGGCCGTCGAGCGGGCCGATGCGTCTTGGCTGAGCCACCGCGCGAGGCTCGACATCGGCGACGATGGAGCGCGAACCGACGATTTCGTTCGCGCGGCGGAAGAAGCTCGCTCCGCCGCGGACGAGGCGTTTCGAGCAGCGCCCGTTGGAGACGATGCACTGCGCCTCCAGATCAACGCGCTTCGTATCTTCGGCGAGCTCGATGCAGCCCGTCATCTCGCCGAACGCATTCAGGACAAGACCCACCCCGAGTCGGCGTACACACTCGGTACCCTCGATCTCGTGAGCGACGACGTGCCCCCCAAGACGCCCATCGATCGCCTGGGCGAGAGCGGGTGGGCGGGTGGTCTGCCCGGTCGAAACCGCGCGGCGCTGGCGTATGCCTTCATTCGCGGGGGGGAGCTCGAATCCGCGGGCAAAGAGCTCGACAAAATCGCGATGCTGGCCCGACCGCATCCTGCAGTGCCCGATTTGCGCGCGCTCCTCGTGCAAGCGCAAGCCTCTACCAAACCGGTCGCCGGTGCGGGGCCCAGCAAGGACAAGCCGGCCGCTGCCAAGGATTGCTGCAGCGAATCGTCGCGTCCGCCCGCGGGCGGTAAGCATCGCGACGCTCGGGCCATCATTCGTGAGGCGGTCACCGCGCGCTGCCGAGGCGAAGTCGACCGTGCCCGCCGGCTCTTGCAGGGCGTTCTAGAAGAAAAGCCGGACGACCCCGAGGCACTCTCCGCGATGGGCGATCTCGCGCGGCAGCAAGACGACTGGGAGGGCGCGCGCAACTTCTACGGCGAAGCGCTGCGCGCCAACGCGTCGTTCCTGCCCGCCGCGATCGGAGCGGCGGACGTCGAGTGGGATATCGGCAATCTCTCGGTCGCCCAGCAAAAGTACCGCGCCATCCTCGAATCCTTCCCCGATCGCGACTACCCCCCGCGCGTCAAAGAGCGCGCTGTGGGACCGACGGGCGGCAGCAAAGGCTCTGGCTGATCCCGCTTCGCTCTGGCATCAGAAAGCGGATGCAGGGGTGCCAACCTCGGGTCAAGCTGAGCCAACATGAAGCTTACACGACGTGACTTTCTCCAAGCCATCATCGTCGTCGTCCCGGCCATCGAGGGTTGCGCCGCGGATGCCGAACCGACGCCGCCAACACCGACGCCGAAGTCGCCCCCGCCCGAAGACGGGCAACGCTATTTCCCGCAATCGGTCGCCTCGGGAGATCCGCGGCCCGATAGCGTCATTTTGTGGACGCGCATCATCGACGGGGAGAAACCCGGCGACTACCTGCTCACCCTCGAAGTAGCGACCGATGCCGAATTCACGGGCACGCTCGTGCGCAAATCGAACCTCCGCGCCGCGCAAACCCACGACAACGCCATGAAGGTGAAGCTCGCCGGCCTCTCGCCGAGAACGTCGTACTTCTATCGATTCATCTACGAGCGAGATGGCAAGAAGTTCGTTTCCAGAACCGGACGAACGCGCACGGCGCCCCGGCCCACCGACGACGTCCCGACCAAGTTTGCCGTCGCGAGCTGCCAGGACTTCATCGGGCGCTATTACAACACGTGGCAGTATCTCACTCAGCTCGATCCCGACCTCGATTTCGTCATCTTCCTCGGCGACTACGTGTACGAAACCACCGGCGACCCGAGCTTCATGACGGCCGGCGGGAGAGCGGTCACGTTCACCGATGCGGGTTCCGCCCTCACGCTTACTTCCGGCGCGGTCACCTACGCCGCGGCGCAATCGGTCTCCAATTACCGTGACCTCAATCGGACCGTGCGCTCCGATGCATTCCTGCGCGCGGCCCACGAGCGGTATCCGTTCGTCTTCATTTGGGACGACCACGAATATTCGGACGACTGCCACGGTGCGACGGCGACGTACTTCGACGGGCGGATCGACGAGACGAAGGTCGAACGGCGCAGAAACGCGGAACAGGCCTTTTTCGAGTACGTGCCCCTCGATCATCCGGCCAGCGCCGAGGGAGCCATCGACTTCGACCAATTGGCGAGATACCCCGACACGAAGATCTATCGCGATCTCGTTTTTGGAAAGCACCTGCGTCTGCTCGTTGCCGATTATCGGACGTACCGGCCCGATCACCTGATTCCCGAAGATGCTTACCCGGCCAAGGTCGTGCTGCCCCAGGAGGCCCTCGCCAGCGCGGGCCTCGATGCCGTTTTCACCTCGGACACGTTCGCTTATGTGGACATCGACGCTGCCGAATACGCCATTCCGAAGGCATTTCTCTTCGTCGCTTACCAGCAGTTGGCCCAGGACGCGGGCCTCGACGAGGCGACGGCGGAGGCGCGGGCAACGGAGGCCATCCAAGGGCCGCTCGCCCTCGTGTACGTGAACGCGGTCCTCACGAACCCAAAGATCGGCCTCGCTCCCATCGATCCCGCCGGCAAGCCGCGCGGCCTTGCCTACGTTCACATGGGCAAGCGCGATCTCTTCACGCGGCAAGGATCGCGCTACGTTCTCGTGAAGGATACGTTCGACGCTTACTCCGCCGCTCAGTACAACGTAACCTCCGGCGCAAGTGAGAACGTGTACGGCGCCGCGCAGCAAGCCTGGCTCGAAGCAACGCTCGCGTCGCCGGAGACCTGGAAGGTGCTGGTCAGTTCGGTCTCGCTGACCTCGATCGTGTTCGATCTGCGCGACAAGATGGACATCCCCGACGCGACCCTGCGCAACCGCTACTACTTGAACGGGGACCAATGGGACGGCTTTCCCACGCGCCGCCGCGAGCTGCTCGCCAAACTCGGGGCGACCGCCGGCGGCAAGGCATTCGCGGTCTCGGGCGACATCCACTCGTCGTTCGCCTCGGTCGAGGGAGGTGTCGCCTGCTTGACCGCGCCCGCCATCTCGTCCCTCTCGGTCCAGGGAGGGGCGCGCCTGGTGGCCCTGGGGGCGGGTTTCGACGAGACAAGCTCGATCTACCGCTACGTGGTGACCGAGCTGAACCAGACGCTCATCGCCGGCAATCCGGGCATCGCCTTCTCCGATGCGGACAGCCACGGGTTCCTCATCGTCGAAGTGAAAGCGGACGAAGCTCTTGCCACCTTCCATCTCGTTCCGAGCTCCGAAGTCGTCACCGACTACGCAGCGCGAGGCGGCGAGCTTCAGGCGAAGTTCCAGAGCAAAAGGTTCCGCGTCACGCCCGGCATGATCGTTCCGGCGTAACGGCTCTCATTCAGCAGTCGCCGGGCGTAAGGCCACCGCAAGTGCTTTGGTCGCCACTCCAACAGGTAAGGGTAACGCCGGTCGTGCAGTCGGCCTGCGTCAACCCCAAGGCCTGACAAAACCGAAGGTAGAGGTCGATGCGCTTGCACGCCGAGGCGTTGGGCGCTCCGCACTCGATGCCGCCGTTGATGATGCGCGTCGTCTGTCCGAAGTTTCCTTGCAAAATCGCTCGATGCGGATTGCCTTCTCCGCCCGCGCCGGCGTTGGATTGCACCATCCAAAACCACAGCGCGGTCTGCCAGGTAACGACGGAATCGGTTGCCACGAGGCCGGGGTTCGCCACCAAATTCTTGCCGAGGTAGTCGCCGGCGCCCTGGTAATTGGCTTGTAACGTCA
>DASWDH010000487.1:0-5047 GCA_036395495.1 Polyangiaceae bacterium | reverse complement strand
ATCGCACAATGAAAGTTCTCGGCCGCATCGCGGAGCGGGCGACGCAGACGGAGTATTGGCGGGGTGGTGCGCGTGTCGATGAACGGCGGGGCAGCTACGCGTTCGATTGCTCGGGCATGGTCGAGTGGGTTTTGCAAAAGGCGGCGCCTGCCGCGAGGTCGTACTCTGCCCAAGGCCTCGGCCACCGGCCGCTCGCGATCGATTTCCAGCGCCGCATCGCGAGCGTGCCGCCGGACGAAGAGCGCCGCGGGTGGCGACGAATTTCGCGCATCGAGGATGCCCAGCCGGGCGATGTCATCGCCTGGATCAAACCGGCCATCATCTCGTCGCCGAACACCGGCCACGTCGGATTTCTGGTGTTCAAGCCGGCGCGTGTCCCCGGCCGCGATGACGCCTATCTCGTGCGGATTGCCGATTCCACCAGCCTTCTGCACGAGGACGACACGCGGGTCGGGCGCAAGGGATTCGGGCTGGGGACGATTGTCGTTCTGACCGATCCGGCGACCGGGTCTCCCAGGGGCTACGGGTGGGTCGGGCTACGAGCGTGGACGTTCGAGACGGCGATCGCCATTGGGCGCCCGTTACGATAATCAACGAACTCGAGTAACCACGGTTGCGATTCACGACGTCGATCACGATCCTCGCCGTCTTCGACGGTGAGGCGGGCAACGTCGCCGCCCCGGTCGTCGGGCTCCGGACGTATTTCGGCAGCGCAGCGCAGCGGTGACACAGGCTCTCCGGAAACGGCAGATCGTCGGGCGGCTTCGAATTCACTTCACGATCTCATACCCCTCGCCCCGTCAACGTGCTCGCGGGCCTGAACCGCCTCGCTGACTGAACCGGGGTTTTGAACGGGGAGGCGGCGAAGCGGGGAGATTTTGTTTTTTGGTACGGCTCACAGCAGGAGGAAATGCTGCCAATCGACGCACCAACCCAAAAAACTCCCCGCCTCCCCGCCTCATTGTCAATCAACCCTTTCGGGAGGCTCTAGCGAACGCCGGCGGAGGGCCGGCGCATGGAGACAGAGTTGGTTGCGATGCGCGGGTCAACCGCTTTGTGCGCTACGGTCCAATCGGCTCTTCGGAAACAGCACCGGGCCTCCGGGCACCAGCTCGCCCGTGCCGAGCTGTTCGAGGATCGCCTGAGAAGCACGTGGCAGAAAAGGAGCGAGCTCGGCTGCGCCGATGCGCGCGGCATGGATCAATCGGTAGAGAACCGCCGACAGCCGTGCCCCCTGCAAATTCCAGGGTGCCGTCGCGTCGACGTAACGATTCGCCGCATCGAAGAGAGCTGAGACGGACCCGAGTGCTTCGTGAATCTCGAAGCCGGCCATGGCTTCGTCCACCCGGCGGGCGAGCCCTGTCGCTTCCTCGCGCAGCGCCTCGTCGATCGGCTCGCAAGTGGAGGGTGCCTGCACCCGTCCGGAGCACTTCTTGTGCACCAGGGTAACCACCCGGCGCACGAGATTTCCGATCCGGTTGGCGAGCTCGGCTTCGTAGCACCCGACGATCCGTGATTCGCAGAAATCCCCGTCGTCGGCGGGTCTGAATTGCGACAAGAGATAATACCGCACGGCGTCGACGCCATAGTGCTTCACGACCTCGGTGGGGCTTTTCGCGGTGCCGGTAGACTTGCTGATTTTTCGCCCTTCGACGGTCAGATACCCGTGCACGAAGAGGACATCGGGGACTGGTAATCTCGCCGACAGCAAGAAGGCCGGCCAATAGAGCGCATGAAAGCGCGTGATCCCTTTGCCGATCACGTGGACGCGCTTTGCGCTTCCGTTCCAATATTTCCGATAGTCATCGCCGTCGCGTGCATAATCGAGTGCTGTTAAATAGTTTCCGAGCGCGTCGAACCACACGTAGGTAATCTGATCGGGATCGCCCGGCACCCCAATGCCCCAGCCGTGGGACCTTCGCTTCGATCGCGAAATGGAAATATCGTTGAGCCCGTGGGCGAGCAAGGCCAACGTCTCCTGCTTGCGAGAAGCCGGTTCGATGCGGAGGCGGCCGGAGTCGATGAGCGATCGAAGCTGCTCTTGATAACGAGAAAGGCGGAAGAACCAGTTCTCTTCCTCGATGAGCTCGAGGGGAGCCTCGTGCTCCGAGCAGCGCTCTCCCTCGGCGAAGAACGCCTCGCACCCCCCGCAGTAGAATCCTCGATAGAGACTTCGGTACACATCACCCGCGCTCGCGCAGGCCCGCCAAAACTTGTGCACACCGGGACCGTGCCGCGGGTCGGTGCTGGTGCGCAAAAAATCATCGAGTGAGATATCGAGAATGCCGGCGAGCTGGAAAAACGCGGCGGCATTCTTGCGCACCAGCTCTTGCACCGGAACGCCGTCGCGCTCGGCAGCGCGTACGTTCTTGAGGCTGTTCTCGTCGGTGCCGGACTGCAGGCGCACGTCGCTTCCACGTGAGCGCGCGTGACGGGCGAGAACGTCGGCGAGCAATAGCTCGTAAGCAAACCCGACGTGGGGCTCGGCGTTGACGAAGGGAATGGCGGTCGTGATGTACCGGGGATTCATGGCGTGGCTCCTTTCGAGGGAAGACAGGGAGGCCAGACGCCATGTGTCGACTTGACCGCGCGCCTGGCCTCGTGACGAGGGCCCGGCGGCGCGGCTGCTATCGTTCAGACAGCCGCACGCAAACGGGCCCTCTTCATGCGCATGCGCATGTCGAAGGCCCGAACGATGGCGGCGAGACGAAGCATGCCTCTCACCTAGCACAAAACCCGCAGGCGGGCCGAAGGCCGCGCCGAGTCACACACACGAGCCGGCCGAAGGCCGCGCCGAGTCACACATCAACCGTTGTTGTTCCGGCGCAGGGATTCGAACCCCGATCGGAGGAACCAAAATCCTCAGTCCTGCCGTTAGACGACGCCGGAAAAAGCGGGGGTAGACTAGCAAATTCTCTGTCGGACGTAAGCTGCGGAAACTTCATCTCCTTTCGTTTCGACCTCGACCCGCGACAGCCGAGAAGCTACCGTTACTCCGCCATGTCGGCGTCGCACTTAGATCGGGAACTCGAGCGGGCCTTGATGGGCTCGAAAACCAAGGGGGGACCGGACGGGGACGAGGCAGGGCAGGCGCACCAAAAGCGCCACAAAGGCAATCTGCGCCTTTTGATCGTTCTGCTCGTGATGGCAGCGGGCATCGTTGCACTCGTCATGACGAGCTTCAAAGATGCCGCCGTGTACGCTAAGAACGTCGACCAGGTCAAGGCCGAGGCTGCCTCGCTGGGGGGCCGAAGGTTACGGGTCGAGGGCAATCTGGTGCACGGATCGCTCCAGCGGCGCGACCAACCATGCGAGTATCGCTTCGTCATCAAGGGCCAGGAAGCCGAGCTGCCCGTCCGGTACGGGCAGTGCGTGGTTCCCGATACGTTCCGCGATGTGCCGGGCATGGACGTCGGCGTCACCGTAGAGGGGAAGCTTGCGGCGGGTGGAAGTTTCGAGGCCAGCCAAGTCATGGCCAAGTGCCCCTCGAAATACGAAATGAAAGAGCGAAAAGAGCGCGGCGAGCAGATGCCGCACCAGCTCACTCCCTCGATGTAACGGATAGAACGGTCACATTTCCCGGCCGAAGGCGAACGTCGCCTGCAGGCTGAGACTCAGGTCGCTGCCGACGGCACCTCGGTCGGAGACCGCGGTGGTCTCGCATCGCGTGCCGGCGCACGCGCGGACGTCGGTCAACCACGTCCATCGGTAGGAGAGCGCAGGACCCAACCGCAAGAAGGGGGCGATCCAAAAGTCGATGCCGGCGCGGGCCATGGCCGCCGGTCCCGCTGCATCGGCCCGAACGGGCGCGGGCGAACTTTCGTAACCGGTGGCCACGGCGCCGCGGCCGATGCCAGCTTCGACGTACGGGTCGAGCGCGCCGCGATCGAGAAAATAGCCGCGAACGACAAAGCCCATCCAACTGGTTCGGCTGAAAGCGCCCGGCACGCCTGCGGCGTCCATCCGAAAAGTCGTGAACGAGGCTTCGAGACCGAGCGCCACGAGAGGGCTCACACGGTCAAGAGCGGCGCCGCCGAGCGCGGTGCCGGCCCCGGTGCCCCCGCACTGGCCGGCGCCGAGGGCATCGCCCCGGCAAAAAGGTGCGCTGAGGTCGCCATGGACGAATCCCTCCCACGCGCGCCGGGGATACTCGTCGGCTTCCCGAGCGGGAGCGGGTGGCAGGGGGGCGGGCACCGGGGGCGGCTCGTCGAGAAACGGGAATCGTTCGCTCCCGTCGGCTCGCGCGCGCGGCGAGGTGAGGAGCGTGGCAAGCACGCAGAGGCCCAGAGCAATACGGACGATTCGGCACCGCATGTCCCCCCATCGTCGTGCTCGGCCCGCCAGTTGCGTCTTTGTTTCCGCCCTGCGCGGTTCGTTACGGGAAGGTGCATCGCCGGGATGTTACGATCCCCAGGATGTCGCCCATTCGCCGACTTCCCGTCCTTCAGAATGCGGGAACGTCGGACGAGGAGCGCCCCGCATGGCAGTGGATCCTCATCGGCGTCGCGTTCATCTTCTCCATCTGGATTCCCATCGCCATGCTCGGCAATTGGGTGGCCGAAGGGGCCGTGCGGCGGACGCTCGGAAATGTACCCCCCGCCGAAATCGCCGAACGGGTGGCCAGCGCCAACGCGTCGACTCGGTTCGGGCTCTGGTTGGCGGTCACGGTGGCTCCTATTCTGACCTATGCCTTTGCGTGTTGGGCGGCAGGGGCGCTCGTCGTGAGGTTCGGCGCGAAGACCGCTCCCAAGGACGCGACCATCGCGGGCGGCCTATCGGCGATCCTCGCATCGGCAGTCACCCTTCTGCGCGCGAGCCCGGCCGCGACGTTAGCGGCGGCGGTGATCCTTTTGCCCATTGGTTTCGGGCTGGCCTGGTTGGGCGGGCGTTTCGGCCTTCGATTGCGGGTGGCGAGCGTCCATCGTCTTCCCTAAACTCCCGCCCATGCTCTGTCTCACGCACGCGACGCCCGCGCCATGGGTGAAAGCGGCGCTCGCCGATCTCGACGCCGTGCTCGTCGACCACGCGCACTGTGAGATGAAGGCGG
>DASWDH010000486.1:0-6017 GCA_036395495.1 Polyangiaceae bacterium | reverse complement strand
CCGAGCGGTGACGCGGAAGCCGTCGATCTGTTTTGGCTCCGAAGGCGCCCGCTCGCCAAAAGCCAACGCGAGATCACGACCGAAGAAATCGCGAGCATGAAAAGCCTTCTCGGCGACTTGCTGACCGGTCACGCCCTCGCGAGCACGCTGCTCGCTCGTTCCATCGTCGATGCGCCGGTTTCGATCCCTGGAATGACCTCGGTGAGGTTCGAGCCGGACCAGGATGCCACGGCCGTGCTGGTGGTCGAGGCTTACGATCGACCCGGCCTGCTCTTGACGATTAGTCGTGCGCTCTTCTGCCTCGACCTCCAAGTGGTGAGCTCGGACGTGGAAACGTCGCAGGGGAGAGCGGTCGATCGATTCTATCTTCTCGACTTCGATGGCCGCACGATTTCCGAGCGCAGGCGCCCACACATCGAAGCAGAGGTCCTGCGTGCGATCGAAAAGCTGAAGTGAAGATTAGCGAGGCTCGCGCGCGACAGCGGCGGCACGCTGCTGGAGAAACTGGCGCACTGCGGGGTCGCGCTCCAGGCCGATGGCTTGACGGTACGCGTACGAGGCGGCTTCGAAGGCGCCGCTGCGGGCGAGCAAGTCGGCGCGTGCGGCCCAATAGGGCTGGTATTCGGCGAGCCGCTCGTCGTTGGCCAGCGCATCGAGCGCCGCCAACCCGGCAGCGGGGCCGCGCGTCTCGGCCAAGGCTATCGCCCGGTTGAGCGCCGCCACCGGGGAGCCGGTGAGTGCGCAGAGCGCGTCATACAGCTGCTCGATCGCCACCCAGTCGGATCGCCCCGAGCAGCGGCGGACGGCGTGTGCCGATTGGACCGCCGCTTCCAATTGGTAACGGCCCGAGCCACCACAACGGTTCGCTCGCGACAATAGCCCCTCTGCCTCGCCGATCATCGCCGCGTCCCACAGCGCCGGATCTTGCTCGGCCAAGGGCACGTATTCGCCGGACGCATTGCGCCGTGCTCCTCGCCGCGCGTGCGCATGCAACATCAGGGACAAGAGACCGAGCGCTTCGCCCTCGTCGGGAAGCAACGAGGCGACCAACCGGCCGAGCCATATCGCCTCCTCGGCCAGGTTGCGCCGGCGTGCATCGCTGCCTTGAGGATCGGACCATCCCTCCGCATAGACCGCGTAGATGGCGTCGAGCACCGCGGCCAGCCGTTCGCGGAGCGCGTCTCGCGCTGGCACTTCCAAGCTGATCCCCGCTTGCCGGATCTTGGCTTTCGCACGCGACAGCCGCTGCCCCATCGTGGCAGGCGCGACCAGAAAAGCCGACGCGATCGTGGCGGCGTTGAAACCGAGGACGACTTGCAGCATCAGCGGCGCGCGCGCGCTCGGCTCGATACCTGGATGCGCACACGCGAACAGAAGCCCGAGGCGCCGGTCGGGCACGAGGAGCTCTTCACTTTCCTCGGTAGGCAGCTCGGCCAGCCAACGAAGGTCCTCTGCCGCAGCTCGGTCCAACTGGCGGTGGCGCGCCGCATCGATCGACTTGCGGCGCGCCACGGTCAACAGCCACGCATCGGGCTTCTGCGGTATGCCACGCACCGGCCAATCCGCGAGGGCCGCCGCGAAGGCTTCCGCCAGCGCGTCCTCGGCACCTGCGACGTCACCGGTGCGCGCCGCGAGAAAGGCGATCAGCTTTCCGTAGCTTTCCCGCGCAGCGGTCTCGGCCGCGCGCGCGGCCGCGAATGGCTCCGACGACACGCGATCAGCTCGCTCCAGCAGGCCAAATGGGCCGCACCTCGATAATGCCGTGGCTCGCGCCCGGGCAGCGCGCCGCCCACGAAAGCGCAGCGTCGAGGTCGGGCACGTCGATGAGATAGTAGCCTCCCAATTGCTCCCGCGTTTCGGCGTACGGGCCGTTGAGCACCTCGGTGTTGCCCGACTTCACTCGCACCGTCGTGGCTGCTTGTACCGGCCGTAGCCGGTTGCTCCCGCGCAGCACCCCCGCTTTTTTCAGTGCGTCCGTATAGGCGCCATAAGCAGCCATGGCTTCCCCTGCTTGGGACGGAGTCAGGGTCTCGAACTGAGCCTGGTCAGCGAAAAGCAACAGCATGTACTCCATGGGAATGCTCCTTTCGATCACGCGAGGCCCTTTGCCTTCGCTACGACCGATGACGCGTGGCCGGAACCCATTTCGACATCTGCCCACAAAAAATTTCAAGAGCTACCCGAAGATGCAGGGCCGACCGGCGTCCGGGCTCGACGCGTAGAGATGTCCATGCCGCAACGCGAATCTCAGGGAGAGCTGACGCGGGGCTTCGGGCTCGTACGGTCGATTTCGTTGAATGTCGCCAATATGGTCGGGATCGGACCCTTCAGGCTACATGGCCGTTTGCCGCGGCCAAGGAGTCCACCGGTTCAGCGCGATTTCGCCGTTGAATTCGAACCGGGCCCCTCTTTCGGGTTTGCATATCGGATTTCGCTGATTCGAACGGGCGCTTGGCCGTCGGTAGTGCTTGCGGCATCGACCGTGCGCTGCAACTGCTCGAGGAGCGCCTTGGCCTTCTCGACCTGCCCCGCCTCGATGGCTCGATCGAGTTCTTCGAGAACACGTCGCATGCCGGCCATCGCCGCCAGGCGTGCACGTGCCGCCCCCAGCAGGTCCAGGTCGTGCGCCGCGCCGTCGGACGTGTTGCCGTCGGTGTTGTTTGCGACGTTCTCGGGATCGAAATTGTGTTTCGTCATCGCCGCTAGACCGGAGTGGTTCGGTCACCGTCCTCCGTCCAGCGCGCCGCGCCGATCGTCGCCAGCCGCTGGCGGACCAATGCCACCGTCCCGCGCTGCGAAGGAAGACGTGCGAGCAACCGCTGGAGGGAATTGCGCGAAACGTGGAGCATTTCAGACGCTTTACGTTCACCGATACGCCCGATGAGTTGACGAATCGTTTGCACTTCGTGATCCGTCAGCAGCTTGGCGACGTTCGGAATCATATCCAATTCGGTTAATGATGACGGTGGCCGTCTCCTGCGATCGGTCATTGGCCCGAGACCCGATGTCCCTTACCCGAAGTGAGCCACGGGAACGCGCCGCGCGCATCGATCCTCGGGTGGATCATCACGTGCACCGCAGCGCGTGTGCCGCATTTTCTCAGGACGCGAACGCTTCCCCAGTCGCGTCTGTCTCTCCGCAAAAACGGACCGACGCCCGAACGGACGAATGTCCGGGTGGCCAACTCTGCCGGACCCGTACACGCACAGAGGGCGCCGGCACCGGTCCATGAGGGGCGAACCAGACCCGTGTCCACGCTTCTGGGTACGGCGACCCATGGTCGTACTTAGGCAGTTCGGCCTACGTGAGACGTGGAGAGACGTGGATGATAGCCGGGCAACCCCATTTTCGCGTTCTGGTCGTCGAGGACGACGAAGATCTGCGAAGCTCCCTGAATCATCTCCTGTCCGATGATGGCTTCGACGTGCTCGAAGCCGAAAATGGGGCTCGGGCGCTCGAACTCTTGGGTTCGCAGCAGCGGCCGGACGTCATCTTGCTCGACCTCATGATGCCGACCAAAGATGGGTGGCAATTCCGTATCGAACAACGGCGCCGGCGAACGCTGGCGGACATCCCCGTTCTGGCCATGTCGGCCGACGATACCGCCAAGGCGTCGGCCATCGATGCGGATGGATACATCCGCAAGCCGTTCGAATATCCCACCTTGCGTCGTGCGATGGAAAACATCGTTCGACAGAGGCAACAGGAACATCTCGACCGACTTGCGGCTTTGGGGACACTTGCCGCCGGCCTCGCTCACGAGGTCAACAATCCCCTGACGTACGTGATGGCCAATCTGCAGTTGGTTCAGGAAGAATTTCCCAGGTTGGCCCGCGAGAACATGGCCCAAAACCCGCTGCCGCACATCGGTGGGATCGAGGAGCGGGTCGAGAGAGCCCTCGAAGGAGCGGTGCGCATCCGGCGGATCGTGCAACAAGTGATGACGTTCTGCCGGCCCGAGCAGCAGCGTCGTACGCTCGTCGACGTGCGCAGCGTCATCGATGCGACGACGACCGTCGTGCTCCACGAAATCCGCCAGCGGGCGCGACTCGTGGTGGAGTACGGGCCGACGCCGCTCGTGCGGGCGACCTCCGGAGAGCTCGGGCAACTTTTTTTGAATCTCATCGTCAATGCGATGGACGCCATCGGTGAGGGGGATCCGGATGCGAACATGATCCGGGTTGCGACTTCCACCGCGCCGACCGGTCATGCGGTCGTCGAAGTGACGGACACCGGGCGCGCGACAGCGCAGCAGCAGGAGCTCGCCGCATCCGAGCTCCCCGCCGAGCCAGCGAAGAGTTTCCTCGGTACGGGCATCGGGCTCGCGGTGTGCCAGGACATCGCTACAGCCCTGCGCGGGAGCATTCTGGTGACGTCCGACGAAGGTCGGAGCACGACCTTCCGTGTATCGCTTCCGCCCGCCGCCGAGTCGGGGAGGATACGCGTCAACCTGGGCGGTAGGTTTCAGCCGTGACGTATCGTGTGTTACGCGGCGCGGGCCTTCGGCCGCCGCCGGCGGTGTTGCCGCGCGCATGCCGCGACACCCCGCTACGGCCCGCAACTTGCGTTCGAACGTAACGGAGGTCTTCCGATGAACACATTCACGATTCCGGGAGTCGCCCCCGATCCGAACGCCCGTGGCCACCGTCCCCCCCTTGGGTGGGTTACCAAACCGATCTTCTCGCGACCGAAGCGCCGGCCCGTCGTCGATGCTGAACCGAGCGTCGTGGCACCGGTCTCGTCGTCGTTTCGCCCTTTCGAGACCCACGAGCTCCAGTTCCTACAGGGAATTCCGGACGATGACGTAGTCATCACTCCCGCCTTCCACGAAACGCCGATTCCATACGTCGTCCCGGTGAGCAACTTTCGGCGGGGAGCGGTGCGTTTTTTCGGGACGCTGCTCATTGGAGGCGCCTTCTACATTTGCTTCGGAATTCTACGTCAGTCCCAGGTCCACGACGCCGTGCTCAGCTGGGCATCGATGGGACACGAAGCTGAGTTGAAGTCGGCAGCCAACCACGTCGGAGCGGGAGTCGATTGGGGTCGACACAAGTATGGAGAGCTTGTGTCTGGTCCGTCGAGACAATGAGTGTGGCCGGCCGCTCGTGATTGGCTTCCAATCAAATTGTGAACGTCCGAACGCAGCCAAAGCGCTCGCAATCCGCACAAGCGCGTATTGCTCTCGTGTGGCAAGTGGGGTAGAGCCCCGAGGCTCGGGGTAGCAGCAAGCGGCGGTCTCCGTCGGATGCAGTTCCCACCCGCGCACCGCTGCGATGAAGACAACGACGGCGATCTCGCCACGAAAGAACAAAGCAGCAACGAAGGACAACGCACAGACGGTCCTGCCCGTGCTCGAGAAGTGCCCCACCGGCATTCGGGGTCTCGACGAGCTCACGAGCGGCGGCCTACCTCGCGGTCGCCCGAGCCTCGTATGCGGCGGGCCGGGCTGCGGTAAGACGCTCTTCTCCGCGGAATTTTTGGTACGGGGCGCCACCGAATATCGCGAGCCCGGAGTCTTCGTCGCTTTCGAAGAGACCGCCGACGATCTGCGAAAGAACGTCGCTTCGCTCGGATTCGATCTCGGCTCTTTGGTTGAAAAGAAACTTCTCGTCTTGGATCACGTTCAGCTCGAACGGTCGGAGATCGAAGAAACTGGCGAGTACGATCTCGACGGTCTTTTCATTCGTCTCGAGTACGCCATCGACTCGATCGGAGCCAAAAGGGTGGTGTTGGATACGCTCGAATCGCTCTTTGCGGGGCTTTCGAACGAGACCATTTTGAGAGCCGAGTTGCGCCGTCTCTTCGGTTGGCTGAAGCAGAAGGGTGTCACCGCGATCATCACCGCGGAGCGGGGAGAAGGTGCTCTCACCCGGCAGGGGCTCGAGGAATACGTCTCCGATTGCGTCATTCTTCTCGAGAACCGAGTGGTCGGCGAAATCTCGACGAGGCGGCTCAGGGTCATCAAATATCGCGGGTCGGCGCACGGAAGCAACGAGTACCCATTCCTCGTCGATGAG
>DASWDH010000485.1:0-9218 GCA_036395495.1 Polyangiaceae bacterium | reverse complement strand
GGGGTCGAGTCGGAACCACCGCTGGCGTTGTGCCGACTGGCGCCATACGGATCCGTTGGCTCCTCTTCTTCGTCCATGCCGATCGGGAAAATCTCCGCGGTGACGTCTTCGGCCGAGAGCTCGGTGCGGGCGGCGCGCAGGTCGCGGGAGGTCTGATCCAGACGGTCGGCCAATACCCCGAGAAACTGCCAGAGGAGCTTGACCGCGAGCTCGTGCTCCTTGCGCAAGATCTCGAAAAAATCGCCGCGGCGAATGGCGATGAGCTCGCAGGGGCCCTCGGCGTGCACGGTGGCGCTGCGGGGAACGCTGCGGATCAGCGCCATCTCGCCGAAGTGCTCACCGGGCCCGAATTGCGTGAGGACCGTGTCGCCGCGCGACACCTTCACCTTGCCCGAGAGAACGGTAAAAAGTTCGTCCCCGCGGTCGCCCTCTTTGATCACCAGCTCGCCCGCCGGAAAGGCCCGCACCTCGGCGACCTGCATGACCCGTAGCATCTCGCGTTCCGACAGTCGGGAGAAGAGCGGCATCCTGGCGAGAACCTCCCGCTTGAGCGCGAGCTTTTTCGCCCGCTCGGTGTCGGCCTGCGTGCCTTCGCCGAGCCGCACGACGATGCTCGTGATGTTGTCCTTGCCCCCTGCTTCGTTCGCGAACGCGATGAGCTGGGCCACCGCGGTGTCGCCATCCGCTTCGGCCAGGTAGGGCGTCAGGTCTTCGGGATTGGCGACGTAGCCATGCAGGCCGTCCGAGGCCAAAAGAAACTGGTCGCCGGGCAAGAGCTCGATGAGGAGCGTGTCGATCTCGACCCGCTCGTAGACGCCGACGGCGCGCGTGATGGCGTTCTTGTGGGCGACCTTTTCGATCTGGTCGCGGGTCAACTTGCCTCGTTTGATGAGCTCGTTGAAAACCGTATGGTCCTCGGTCAGCTGCTGCACCTTGCCGCCGCGCATCATGTAGATGCGGCTGTCGCCGACATGGGCAATGAAACCCTTGTTGCCCACGATGAGCAGCGACGAGAGCGTCGTGCCCATGCCGCGCTTCTGCTTGTCGCCCTGGGCCTCCTCGTGGATGCGCGCACAGGCGCGCTGCACGGCGAATTCGAGCAAATTCAAGATGTCGCGCGCCGTCACCTTGGCAGCGCCCTTGGCTCCAGCCTGGTAATCGTCGATGAGCTGCTTTTCTTTTTTGACTTCGTCGTGGACCGTTCGGACCGCGAGCGCGCTGGCCACTTCCCCCGCCGCATGACCGCCCATGCCGTCGGCCACGACGAATAGCGCGAGCTTCTTGTCGACGAGGTAATTGTCCTCGTTGTGGTCGCGCACCCGGCCGACGTCGGTGGCGGCGAAAAAGCGGACGTTCTCTTCTAAACCCATTCGCGCGGAGAGCTCCCGTACCCAGCATATCGAAGCTACGCGCATCAAGCACCCTGAAACCGGCGTGCGCTCGAGGCGCGAAAGAAGGCCACAAATGCGCTCGGATCGTCGTCGCGCGCAGCGCGATCGTGCTCGCGTGCGTGACGACCGTTGCGACGAAGCGGGGCCAACATCCGGCGAGCGCTCGCGACTGTCTCGGTTCCCATCACTGCCATCGGCGGGCTCGAGGTACCCCCGTGCATCGGCGGCCCGTGCGTTGCCGATGCGCGATCCTCGATCCGCCAAGCAAGTCTAAGCCACTGTTTTCACTGGGCTTCGCGACCGCTAGTTCCGCGCACCAGGAAATTCACATCGACGTAATTGCACCAGCGAAAGAAAATGACGTTGACGACGCAACGAGAGGGCCACTAAGAGTGTGCCCCAAACATGAAAAGCACATCTTGGATTTCTTATGTGATGTTGAACGGCCTGCTCGCGAGCTCTTCCTGCAGTTTCGGCGATCCTGCCACGACGGCACCCGAAGTGACCACGCAGGCCGACGCCACGCGACGGCCGCGATCGCATCCGGCCACCAAAGAAGCTTGCGACGCTTGCGGTGGGTCGTGGGCCATTCATGGCATCGATCCGAACGAGAGCTGCATCTGTCCCACGAAAGACGTAGGCAAGCCGTGTCTCGACAGTAATCAGTGCGAAGGCCAGTGCATCGTGGCCGAGGAGGCGACCTTCGAGTTGATGGACGACGGGCCGCCGCCGCGCGGTTGCTTCGTAGGTCGCTGCTCGGAGTACGACACGACGTTCGGCTGTTATCGGGTGATCCCGAGCGGCACGTGCGCCCAGGGTCCGGTGAGCGAAGAAGAGGCCGCGCACTATATCTGCGTCGATTGATCCATCGCTCGCCCCATCGGGCGTTAGGGCTGACGATGGTCAAGGCGCCACGGACGCAGTAGAAGTAGAGCGGATTGGCCGTGAGCCTCGACGATGCAGAAGAACGAAGCCCCCGATCAGCGACTCGATGTGGTGGCCCGGCGCGCCCTCGAAGGTGACGTCGAAGGCGCGATCGCCGAACTACGAAGCGTAGTCGCGGAGTCTCCCGATGATGAAGCTGCTTGGTTGACCCTGGGAATGGTGTTCTCTTCGGCGGAGCGCTGGCGGGAGGCGAGCGAGGCGCTCGCCCGCGCGGTCGAGCTCGACGGCGACGTCCTCGCCGGCCGGATGGCGTTCGCTCGCGCGCTCGAAAAAAGCGGCAAGCTCGACGACGCGGCCTTTCAGCTGCTCCAGGCACAGAGACTCGCTCCGCAAGACGTTCGGCCGTTGAAGGAGCTCGGCGCCGTCTTTTATCAAAAGGGTCTTTACGACAAATCGGTTCAGTTTCTCACGCGAGCGCGAGGTCTGGCGCCCGACGACGCGCGCGTTTGGTACGCGCTCGGATTGACCCAAGAGGCTCGCCGCGATCCCGGCGCTGCCATCGCAGCCTACCGGCAGGCGGTGTCCGTGGATCCGACCTTTGCCGACGCGAGAAAAACGCTCGCCGACGTTCTGGCGTCGATGGGCGAGCACAAGCAAGCCATCGCCGTGCTCGACGACCTCTTGCGTCTCGAGCGGACCAACGAGCAGGCAGCGATGAACCGCGAAGTGCTGGCGAAGGCGCTCGAGGAGATGCGCGAACGGCGTCTTCTCGGAAAGACCGAGCGCGACGTCGAAGCGAGCGCGCTCGTGCAAGAGGGGCAGTTGAAACGGCGGGGCCATGTTCCGCGCGCCGACGACGACCCTTCGGCCGTCGCGTCGGTCGTCCGCTACGGCACCGGGCTCGCCGAGATGCGCGTCGGCTTGACCGAACGGGGAACGATTGCCCGGCTGATGCTGGTCCTGCCCGATCCCGAGAAGGCAGCGCGAAAGCGCGACACGGTCTTTCGGGTGACCGTCGTCGGAACGAGCGGCCAGAGAGAGCCGGCCAATTATGCGACGGCGGTGACGCTCACGTTTTTGCGAGAAGCGCTGGGCGCCCCCCTCACCCAGGCCAGTGAGCTCTACGCACGCCTACTCGGCGGCGAGCGCAGCATTGATTGGAGCGGCGCGAAGCTTTGCTTTGCCTCCGTCGCGCGGCCGGAAGGCGAAGGCGAGGCCCTGCACGGGCTATCGGTCACCCTGCTGTCGGAGACCGGCGCAACATGACGGCGCGTCGCCTTCGCGCATTCCTTGCTCTCGTTGTCGTCGTCTCGCTCGGCTGCCGGGCGAAAGCCAAACCGACGTCGCACACCGAGCTTTCGTTCATCGAGGACGACTACGACGGAGCCCTCCGACGCGCCAGAGCAGAAAAGCGCCCGCTCTTCGTCGATGCATGGGCCCCTTGGTGTCACACCTGCCTCAGTATGAAGGCCTACGTTTTCAACGATCCTTTGCTCGTGCCGATTGCCTCCCAATTCGTGTGGGCGGCCGTCGATACCGAGAAAAAAACGAGCGAAGGGTTCTTGCGCAAATTCGCCATGCAAAATTGGCCCACGCTGTGGGTGATCGACTCGGCCACCGAGAAGCCGATTCTCAAGTGGGCCGGATCGGCCACCGCTTCGGAGCTCGCGATGCTTCTCGAATCGGTGACCCTGCAGCGGTCGTCCGACTCGTCGAAGGCCGCCGAAGCGGCGGCTTCGTGGCTTCGCGGCAACCGCGAGGCCGCGGAGGACCGTCGCGACGCGGCGATCGTCGAGTACCAGAATGCGCTGGCGCGTGCACCGTCGAACTGGTCGGGTCGAGGACGAGTGGTCGAAGCGCTCGCGTTGCAACTGCAAGCGTCGGAAAGGAGCGCCGAGTGCAGCGAGCTCGCCGTCCGAGAGTGGCCCAAGGTGCCCCCGGGGACGTCGCGGCTGAACGTGGTCTTGTCGGGTCTCGGGTGCGGCGACGCACTGCCGAAAGATGCTCCCCTGCGAAACGAGCTGCCCGCCCTGGTTCGCGAAGCCACGCGCATCGTGACATCACCGGCCGAACCGGTGCTGGCCGACGATCGATCCTCGCTCTTCGAGCAGCTCGTGCTCTCGCATCGATCGAACGGCAACGAGCCGGAAGCGCTCGCCATCGGTCGGGCGTGGGGTCGGTTTCTGGAGAACGAAGCCGCCCGCGCAGCGAATCCCATCGCTCGAGCCGTCTTCGATTCGCACCGTTTGCTCGCCTACGAAGCGATCCGAGAGCCACAAAAAGCGATCCCGATGCTCGAGCAGAGCGCGCGCGATTTCCCCGACGACTACAACGCTCCTATCCGGCTCGCGAAAGTTTACCTCGACCTCGGCCGACTCGACGAAGCCCTGGCGGCGAGCCGCCGCGCCGAAGCCAAGGTCTACGGACCGCGAACGCTCCGGGTCCTCTCGATGCAGGCGGACATTCTGCTGGCCATGGAGCGGCCCGACGAAGCCAAGCAGGTCCTTCTGCGCGCGGTGTCTCTTGGGGAAAAGCTCGAGCTACCCGGCGGATATCGGCAGCTGCTCGATCAGCTGAGAAGGCGCACCGCGGGGCTTTGACGTGAGAAACACCAGCGCCGCGACGGTCACTTGCAATCTTTGTCGCACTTCTGCCGGACATCTGCGCACGCCATCTTGCATTCGACGCGCAGCTTGTCCTCCTTGAATCTCGCTTCACAACCGTCCACACATTCGGCAGCCTTGCGGTCACAGGTCTCGGAACAGGAGGGCGCTATCATTACTGCATCGGATCTTGGCGATGACAGATCACGATCAGCAATTGCCGCGTCTCGCCCATGGAAATTACGGCGAGGCCGTCGGAAGCTGCGCATCAGACCGGAATCGCCGCTAGGCCTCGCCTCTGCTTGAGTTACTCGGCGTGGCCTTTGGCCCGCCTGCGGAGCTTCGCCTACAGCCAGTTCCGCCTGTCCGGTCAGTGCTTCAGTAGGCATATGGCTACTCCGATGAGACGATCGGGTAGCGAGGATCTGACGCAGTAATGGTATGCCGCTCGAGCTCGGGCGCGCGGTCGCGCCGCCGTGGGATTCCGGTGCAAAAACGAGGAGCCCGCCGGCAGCAGCTATCACCAGCGCGACGACGCGCGACGGGAGCTTGTGGTGGGAAGTGGGCATGGTGTTTCGTCGCTTTACTCTTCCCGATTGGAGTTCGGCTGGCAACCCCCTAACATGACTGCGTCAGATCCTCGCTACCAGATCGTTTCATCGGAGTAGCCATAGGCCCACTCAAGTACTGACCGGACAAGGCGGAACTGGCTAGCGGCGAGGCTGCGGAGGCGAGGCCTGACGGCCGTTCCGGCCTGATGCCCAACTCCGACGGCCTCGCCGTAACTTACGTGGCCGACACGCGGCAATTGCCGATCGTGATCTGTCATGGCCAAGATCTGACGCAGTAATGCTAAGAACGCATTTGCGTCCATCGGATTTTCGGGCCAAGAAGACGATCGAGTATTGCCCGCGTTTTCCCGCTATTAAACCGGTTGAAATCGCGCCCAGCGTATCGGAGGATCCCATGCCGAAGCTCCCGCTTGCCTTCGCTCTTACCGCCGCTCTTTGGTTCGGCTGCACGCTCGAAGATCCTCCCAAACATCACAATCCGTTTCTGAGCGGAGCGGTGGGGGGCGCGGGAGGTCAAGGCGGCAGCGCGGGATCCACGGCGACCGGCGGCGCTTCCGGCTCGGCCACGGTCGGTACGGCAACGAGCGGTGGCGGTGGCTCGACAACGACCGGAGGCGCGGCGGGCAGTGGCGGGTCGAGCGAGGGCACTGACGCGGGGAGCACCGACGCCGCCAGCGACCGGGAATCGATTTGTGCCGGCCATGCGCTGCAATTCAATGGCGGCGGGACCTACGGCACCATCAACCGCATCGTGCAGGACGATTTCACGTTCGAAGCATGGATCAAGACGAGCGTCACGTCGCCGCTCGCCGGAAGCAATTTCTGGGAGGGATATGGCCTGATCTATGCGGACGTCACCAGTACGGTGAACGACTTCGGCAGCTCGATCCTGAACGGCAAGTTCGCCTTCGGCGTGGGTAACCCGGACACGACGATTCAGAGCACCTCGCTGGTCACCAGCGGACAGTGGATCCACGTGGCGGCGACGCGCCGCATGAGCACCGGTCAGATTCAAGTCTTCGTCAACGGCAACGCGGAAACGACGGTCACCCCCGCCCAGACGCAATCGCTCACGGCGCCGATGGCGATCACGATCGGAGGCAATACGATCAACAGCCGGTACTTCGGCGGCACGATGGATGAGCTGCGCTTCTGGAATGTCGTGCGAACCGGCGCCGAGATCACCGAAGCGATGCACCAACGCCTGACCGGAAATGAAGCCGGCCTCGTGGGCTACTGGCACTTCGACGAAGCGAGCGGCAGCACCGCAGCCGACAGCTCCCCCACCAAGGCCAATCTCGCGCTGACCGGTGCTCCGGCTTTCGTGCCTTCGGACGCACCGCTCAGCTGCCCGTGAGTCAGGTTTCGACTTTCAGGGCGAAGCTCGCCGCGTGCTCTTCGCCCGGTTCGAGGACGAAGACACCCGAGCCGGCGATGCCTCGGTCGTAGAGATTGAACCCGTCGTTGGCGTTGGTGACCGGCTCCACGGCGAAAAACGTCTTATCCGGCGGGACGTAGAGGACGACGTTCCCGAAGAGCGGGTCGAACTCCAGAGCGACCCTCACACCCGACTCGACGTACCTGAAGCGGACGGGCGCATCCCCCTCTCGGCCGGTGAGACAATCGTCGATCGGCACGTCGCCGAGAGGGCGCATCTTTCGAAAATCGACCCGCGGCTCGACGGGCACCGGCGGTGCGGAGGGCAGGCAATTTTCGAGCTCGAAGTATTCCCCGCACGGGATCTCGAGCCTCACCGTATCGGCCTCGCCCACCAGCGTTCGCTGGAAATAGGGGTGGTGGCCGAAGCCGGCCGGCATGGGTTCGCGACTTTCGTTTCGCAGGGCGACATCGCAGTGGAAGCGTGGCCCCTCCAGGCGGAACTCGGCCCGCGCCGTGAAGGGGAAGGGGAACGCGATGTTTCCGTGTTGACGCGAGTCGAAGGAAGCCGCGAGCCGGCGAATGTCGCCGCGCGCCACCGTCCATGGATATTGGCGAGCCACGCCGTGAATCGCGGTGCCGTCGCGCATGTTCGACGGAAGGTCGTGCGTCTTGCCACGAAAACGGAAGCGGGCGTCGCGAAGACGGTTGGACCACGGAATGACGAGGAAGCTCGCGCAATCGGATGGATAGCCGTAAGAAGCTTCCGGAGTAGGACGCATGAAGTCGAGCCACGCCGTTCCCCGCTTGATTCGGCCGAAGCCCGTCGACATGCCCGTCTCGGGCAAGAGGCCAACCTGCCAGACTTCGTTCTCGAGTACGTGAGGTTTCATCGTGAGCTCAGGCGGCGACGGGAGCCGCCGCGAGCTTCGCCCCCCATTCGCCGGGTTCGAAAAAGTGCAGGCGATCGAGGTCGAAGTGGACCGACATCACGTCATTGGGCACGAGCCCTCGATGCGCATCGATGTGCGCAATCACCCGAGGGTGGTTGGCCGTGGAAAGATACACGTCCATCTTGTCGCCGAGCGGTTCGACGACGCCGATCTTCATTGGAAGAACGTTGTCCTTCATCGTATTGCGGCGGATCGGCGCATCGCTGATCGCCTGCGGCCGAACGCCCATGACGACCCTCGAGCCGACCTTGTTGCCGAGCACATCTTTGGCCCAGCCGGGAATCGCCAGGCGTCCCGAGCCCTCGTCGAACCACAACTGGTCGTTTTCGGCAGCAATCGTCCCTTCGAAGAAGTTCATGGGTGGCGTACCCACGAATCCGGCGACGAAACGATTGACGGGCTGATGGTACACTTCGAGCGGTGCGCCGCACTGCTGGATGATGCCGTCTTTCATCACCACCACACGGTCGCCGAGCGTCATCGCCTCTTCCTGATCGTGGGTGACGTAGATCATCGTGCTCTTCAGATCCATGTGAAGGCGCTTGATCTCGGCGCGCATCTCGCCGCGCAGCTTGGCATCGAGGTTCGACAAAGGTTCGTCGAACAAGAAACACTTCGGATCGCGCACGATGGCGCGGCCGAGCGCGACACGCTGGCGCTGCCCACCGGAAAGGGTCTTCGGCTTGCGATCGAGCATCGTCTCGATCCCGAGGATGCGAGCGGCCTTCTCTACCTTCTCGGCGATCACGGCGCGCGACATCTTGCGAAGCTTGAGCGCGAACGCCATGTTCTCGAACACCGTCATGTGCGGATAGAGCGCATAGTTTTGAAACACCATCGCGATATCGCGATCCTTCGGCGGCACGTCGTTGACCAAGCGATCCCCGATGTGGATGCTGCCGCCGGTGATGTCTTCGAGCCCGGCTACGCACCTCAAGGTGGTCGACTTCCCACATCCGGAAGGGCCGACGAAGACGACGAACTCCCGGTCGGCGATGTCGAGATTGAAGTCGCTCACCGCCCGAAGCCCGCCGGGGTACGTCTTCTGCACGTTTTTGAGCACCACGCGCGCCACTCGGTCGGCCTCCGCTTTCTTCCGTTCGCGCGATCTTTTAGCACAAACCGCCGAAGCCGATCAGGAACTCAGCAAGTGGTTGGCGCACTCCAAGGTTTGCCCGACGGCGGCCCGCTTCCGGACTCGTGATTCGTCTCCGGGTTGTCACCCATGGTGTAGAAATTCGCGACGTACTCCTTGCCGTTGAGCGACACACGGTCGCCCGTTCTGTAGGCCTTCATGGGATCCCAAGCGGGCGCGGTGCACATACCCGCCCCGCCGCCACTGCCGCCCGAGCTTGTGCTGCCTCCCGATCCGCCCGAACCGCCGCTGCCGACACTCCCGCCCGTCCCGCCGCTTCCGGTCGAGCCTGCGCTACCAGT
>DASWDH010000484.1:0-4093 GCA_036395495.1 Polyangiaceae bacterium | reverse complement strand
CCCCTTCGACGGTCGTGAGTACCGACCCGCCGGCCTTGATCGCCGGTCGCTACATGGTCGGGGAGCCTTTCGCGTCCGGCGGCATGGGTACGGTTCATTTGGGGCGCATCGTCGGCGCGGGGGGATTTTCGCGCGTGGTCGCCATCAAGCGGCTTTTCCCGAGCGCGGCGAACGATCGCGCCTTCCGCGAGATGCTGCTCGAAGAAGCGCGCCTCGTATCGCGGATCCGGCACCCCAATGTCGTACCGGCGCTCGACGTCGTCGAGGACGGCCGAAACCTCTACATCGTGATGGAGTACGTTCACGGCCCATCGCTCGCCCAGCTCCTCGCGCGAGCCGCATCCTCGGGCGAACCGATTCCCGTCGACATCGCGACCGGGATCATCGAAGCCGTGCTGCTCGGTCTGCACGCCGCCCACGAGGCGCGCGGCGAAGACGGGACACCCCTCGGCATCGTTCACCGGGACGTGTCTCCGCAGAACATCCTGATTGGAGCCGACGGCGTCACGCGGCTCATCGACTTCGGAATCGCCAAGGCAGCGACGCGCATTCAGATCACCGATCCCGGTATCGTGAAAGGGAAGAAGGGGTACATGGCCCCGGAGCAGTTTTTCTCCCGACCCGTCTCGCGGCAAAGCGATGTCTACGCGAGCTCGGTAGTGCTTTGGGAGGCGCTGGCGAATCGGCCACTTTTGAAGCAGGATTCGGGTGAGACGTCCCTTCGTCACGCCATCGAAACCCCAGTGCTGCAGCCGTCGCAGTACCGGAGCGGCATCGACGCCGCGTTGGACACCATCGTTCTTCGAGGGCTCGCGCTCGAGCCCGCCGACAGGTTTTCGACGGCCGAGGCAATGGCCTTCGCGCTGCGGAGTGCACATGCCGTGGCATCAGCGGGCGACATCGCGCGCTGGCTCGAACGCTTCGCTCCTGACGAGCTCGAGATGGCCGAGGAACGCGTTCGCCTCCTCGAGCAGCTGCCGTTCCTCGCGGAAGCCGGCGCACCACCTTCAGTCCACGCCGGATGGTCCGCAGCGACGACCCGCAGGGACTTTCCGCGGGTACGAAGGCGCGCCCGGTGGATCGGGGTGGGCGCGATCGCCTTGGCGACCGCCCTCGTGCTCGTCCTCGGTCTGAAAACGCCGCAGCGCAAGGCGGTCGGTTCCACTCCGGCGCCGCCGCCGCCCGCTGTCGACCCGAGCCCCACCTCGATCAGCGCGCCGGTGACGTCAGTGCCCAGCCCAGCGCCCGAGGACTCGAGCGGCACGGCGTCGGCCACCGCCGTAGTCTCATCGCCTTCGCGCGCGCGTCGCAAGCTGACAAAGTCACCTTGCGATCCTCCCTTCACGATCGATTCGAACGGCCACAAGCATTATCATCCCAATTGTTTCTGACGGCTTGGTTCATGCCGCGCCGACCTGCCATCTGGGCCATCGTTGCCGCGGCGGCGTGGGCGCCTTCGAACGTGGACGCCGCCGACAAGACGAGTCTTGGATGCATCCAAGCGTCGGACGAGGGGCAGACCGCCCGTGACAACGGCCATCTGCTTCGAGCGCGCGAGCTCTTCGCGCAATGCTCGGAGCCGAAGTGTCCGACGCTCATTCGCCGCGACTGCACCTCGTGGATCGAGCAGCTTCAGGCGCAGATCCCGTCGGTCGTGCTCGGGGCGCGCGACGCGGAAGGGCACGACGTGCTCGATGCCAGGGTGACCATCGACGGGCAACCACTGGAGGACAAGGTGCGTGGCGGCCCTATCGAGCTGGAGCCTGGTCCTCACGTCATTCGATGGGAGAGCGCGGGTGTCGAACCAGTCGAGATGCGCATTGCCCTGCGCGCTCAGGAGAAGAATCGCGCCGTCGTGGCGACCTTCTCACGTTCGACCTCGATGACGATGGCCCCTGCCGCGCCCGCGCCCGCCAAGGTCGGTCTGCTCGCTCTGCCCACGGCAACGTACGTGCTCGGGGGCGTCGGCGTGGCCGCTCTCGGAGCGTTTGCCTACGTCGGTCTGCGCGCCAGGCGCGATTCGGAGGCACTGCACGAAACGTGTGCTCCGGCGTGCGCACGCGACGACGTCGCGGCGCTGAAAACGAAGCTCCTCGTCGCGGACGTCGCGCTCGGCGTCGGCGCGGTGAGCCTCGCGGCAGCTGCCGTCATCGCGTTGACCGGGCGCACCCCCACCTCGAAGACCGCGTGGGACCTGCGGGGGGCTCCCACCACGACGGGTGCTCGCGGAGAGGTCGAGGTTCGGTTCTGAGGATCAGGGCCTGCGCCGGCCGCGGATCGTTTGAAAATAGCGTCGCCCGATCCCGGAGGCATGGGCCGCGTGGGTGACATTGCCCCCATAGCGCTCGAGGACGCGGGCCACGTACTGCTGCTCGAAGAGCTCGAGCACCTTGTCCCTCGCGATCGGGAACGGAAGGTCCTCGGCCAGGACGGCCTCGACGACATCGATCGGGCGCTTGCCGTCGGCCAGGCGGTTCACCGGAGACCGCTGCTTGGCGAGCTCACCCAGCGTGATCCTTTGCGTGATGGCATTGCGGAGTTCGCGCACGTTGCCCGGCCAATCGTAATCTTCGAGGCGCTTCAGGAGGTCACCGGTGAGCCCTGAAGGTGCGCCGCCGAGCTCCTTCCAGAAGTGCGCCGCGAGAAGCGAGATGTCTCCCCGGCGTCGGCGGAGCGGAGGAAGCTCGATGCGGGCGACGGCGAGCCGGAAAAATAGGTCGTCGCGAAAGCGACCGGACTGGACTTCGCGATCGAGGTCGCGCCGCGTCGCCGCGATGATCCGTACGTCGACGCGGAGCCACGCCTTACCACCGATGCGACGCACCTCGGAGCGTTCGATCGCGCGAAGCAGTTTCGCTTGCGGGGCAATGTCGAGATCACCGATCTCGTCGATGAAGAGCGTTCCCTTGTCGGCTTGTTCGAAGAGACCGGGGCTCGCCGCATGGGCTCCGGTGAACGCGCCCCGCTCGTGCCCGAAGAGCGCTGCCTCCATGAGATTGGGCGCTATCGTGGTGCAATCGAACACCACGAATGGCCCGCTCGCCCGTGGACCTAAATCGTGCAGCGCCTCCGCGAGGACCTCTTTGCCGGTTCCCGTTTCGCCTTCGATGATGACCGGAATGTTGGAAGCCGCGATCCGGGCCATCGCGGGATAAAGGCGACGGATTTCGTCGCTCGCCCCCATGAACGCGCCGAATTGGGCCTGTTCGAGCGGCGCCTCCTCCAGGTTGCCGCCCGCAGCCACGCTGAGCACGGTGTTGCCGACCTGCATCGTCTCGTCCCCCTGAAGGAGGGCGTCGTAAATGCGAAGACCATTGACCCACGTGCCGTTCCTCGAGCCGAGATCGGTGATGCGGAGCGCCCCACCGGCGAGCTCCAGCGCCGCGTGCCTTCGAGATACCGTCGGGTCCGCGAGCCGTACGCCGCACGCCGGGCTCTGTCCGACCAGGATTCTCCCCTCACGATTCGAATCGATGACGAAGGCTTTGCCCGCATCGGGGCCCGACGTCACGCGCAGATCGAAACAACGGACAGGGCGGCGGGGCGCGGCGCCGGCGACCTCGTTCAGCGCCGTGACCTGCGGATCTTCGCTCGATTGAGAGGGCATCTTCGCCTAGCGTACCTTGTGACGCGCCGAACGCCGAGCGCGATTCGCCTGGTCAACTTCTTATTTTGACTACGTTTCTCGTTGTGCGCGTTCGATATCCCGATATGCTGCAAGAGAGCACGCGGCGTTTTCCGCCCGTCATTCGTTGGTTGCGCGCGAGTGACGGCGCGCCGCCTAGTATTACTGTGTCAGATCTTGGCCATGACAGATCACGATCAGCAATTGCCACATGTCGGCCAGGTAAGTTACGGCGAGGCCGTCGGAAGTTGGCATCAGATGGCAACGGCCGTCAGGCCTCGCCTCTGCAGCTTCGCCGGCAGCCAGTTCTGCCTGTCCGGTCAGTACTTTAGCATTACTGCCGCAGACTTCTCGCTACCAGATCGATCATCGGAGCGACTTCTGCGGCCACTCAAACTGACCGGACAGGCAGATTCTCGGTTCGGCGAAGCGTGGCTGGCCGGGCCTTGCGGCTGGTTTTTTTCGAAT
>DASWDH010000483.1:0-4166 GCA_036395495.1 Polyangiaceae bacterium | reverse complement strand
ATTCGAAAAAAACCAGCCGCAAGGCCCGGCCAGCCACGCTTCGCCGAACCGAGAATCTGCCTGTCCGGTCAGTTTGAGTGGCCGCAGAAGTCGCTCCGATGATCGATCTGGTAGCGAGAAGTCTGCGGCAGTAATGCTAATCCGGTTGAAAGATCACCGTCTGCGATCCGTCGGTGTAATAGAAGCGCTCGTAGCCGCGACGGCCGAAGGTGAGCGCGCCGAAGGTGTTGACGATGATGCCCCACGCCGCAAAACCGTAGAATAGACGCCCGAAGCGGTAGCCTCCGGCGGCGAGCATCGCAAAAAGAAATACCGCGAAGTCGTTCGAAAATCGGTAACCGAACTGGAGCCAGCCGCTGTTCTGGTAAAGCAGGAGTGCCAAAAAAACCGGCGCAGTACTGAAAAGCAGCGCCCACCACACGAAGCTTTTGCGCCGCGGCCACAGCAACCACAAATAGAGTGGCGTCGTGAACCACAGAGCGAGGCCGTGAGAGTTGACCTGCAGCTTGGGCGATGAGTGGCTCCAATAAGGTAGGCTGCTGGTGACGATGGCGAGATTGCGGGCGAGGTAGTGGTAAGAAAAGAGGCCCCACTTGTCGATGCGTCCGCGCCAACCGACCACCAGGTGTTCGTGACCGAACTCGAAACCGCCGAAGCGCGCGCGGTTGTGCCAGAAGGTGAGGGCCAGGACGATCACGATGGGAACGGCGTAGGCGCCCAACTTTTTGGCTACGGTACGCCAGTCGGTCGCTTTCCAGGTGCCGCGCCACGATTTGCGCCAAACCTCGAACAGAAAGAAGAGCCCGGCAGGCACGACGTGCGGCCTCGTCGCGAAGAGCAGACCGATGGCCGTGCCGGCGAGGATCGGTCGCTCTGCATCGAGCGCCGCGATGAGATAGATGGCCGTGAGTGCGACGGCCACGACGTGGGCCGCGAACCAAACCGTGCCTTGCTCCGCACTGAAAAAGTAGACGGTTCCGAAGGCGAAGATCCACGCCAGCGCCAGGTTCTCCCATTCCGAGGCGCGCCCTTCGCCCATGCGGCGCATCTTTTCGAGCGCCAAGAAAAGCAAGCTCGGTCCGAGGCCCGCCACCCATAGCCACACTTGGCCATCGCGCAGGTTTTCGGGCGTGCCTGCGAGCTTGACCCACGGTAAGAGTAGGACCGCCGGAAACGGTGGGAAGCTCACGAACCAGCGCCCTTTGAACTCCGCAAAGTCGTTGTTCTGGGTGTAAGGAGGCGGTGGGTGTCCGAGGTCGAGCCGCCCGTTGAGCCAAGCATCCGCGAGCAGTGCGTAGTGGTTGAAGGGCGTGTGCTGGGTGATGACTTCGCGCGAAGCGAGCGCAAAGTACACGGCGGTGCAGCTGAGGTACACGGCGAGGGCGAGGAGAAGGCGCCGCCGACGCGAATCGGGCGCCAGCCACTTTTCCCGCACCGCCGTCCGGAGCTCCTGCACGTTCATCGGGCGCGCACGCTAGCACGGTCGCCAGGCGCGGGGCTCGCTCGAGCCGCGCTCGTGATGGACCCGGTGGCGCATGACCGCGCGTGCTCGTATATGAGAACCATGACTACGCGCGGCGCTTTCGTCGCTCCCATTCACGATCTCGATTCGGGGGGGCGGGATTATCACTTCGGAATCCCTGCCTCGTGGGTGCGAGGCGCGCTGGAGGAATGCGAGATGCAGCCCAGCGGACGCGAGGGCAGCCTCGACGTCCACTTGACCAAGGCCGGCCACGAAGTGCTGGTTCAAGGTCAGGTCGACGTGGAGCTGGTGGTGCCGTGCGCGCGGTGCTTGGCGCCCGTTCAGTTGCGCCCCCACACCGAGTTGACCCTCCTTCTCCATCCCGCATCAGGCCGATCGTCCACCAAGCCGCCCGCCGGTGGGGCCGGCGGCCGGGCAGCCCGGAGCTCGTCCCACGCTGGCGACGACGACGCGTCATTTGAGCAGGGTGAAGCGGATATCGACACTTACGAGGGAGAAGAGGTCGTACTGGACAAGTTCGTCCGTGAGGCGATTCTGCTCGAATCCCCCACCTTTCCCTTGTGCTCCGACGCTTGTGAAGGTATCCGTCCGGCCTCGGTGTCGGCATCTCCCCCCCGGGAGGCCGGAGCCGATCCCCGCCTTTTGCCGCTCCTCGAGCTGGCAAAGAGGCGAAATTTGAAGGAGTAGTCCCGTGGCGGTCCCCAAGCGACGAAAAAGCCGTTCCAAGCGCGACATGCGCCGAGCCAATCACGACAAGGTGACGGTTCCGAACCTCATCGCATGCCCCCATTGTTCGGAGCCGTGCGTGCCTCACCGGGTTTGTCCCGCGTGCGGGTACTACAAGGGCGTGAAGATCAAAGAAACCGCCACCTCCGAGTGAGCAGTCGGGAATGACGCGAAGCAAGTACGCCCGCCGGGTGAGTCACGGCGAGGCCGTCGGAACCATGCTTTAGAACGGAATGGCCGCGGGCCTCACCTCTTCGGCTTTTCCGAAGGGCCCTTCTGTCTGTTCGGTCAGTACTCCCGCGAGGGTGTGGCTACTCCGATGAAACGATCTGGTAGTGAGGGCCTGGCATAAAAGTGCTACGGGTAGGCTACCCTTCGAGGCTGAAGCCCATGGCCAAGCACCCAGAACCCGAAAGCTCGATTGTCGGCACCGGTCGCTATGCGCCGGCGCGCGTGCTCACGAACGGTGATCTCGAGCGCATGGTCGATACATCCGATGCTTGGATCACCGAGCGAACCGGTATTCGGGAGCGCCGCATCGCCGCCGAGGGCGAGCAGACGAGCGATATGGCCGCGGCTGCCGCCCGCTCGGCGCTCGAGGCCGCCGGCCTTCGGTCGACCGATCTCGACATGATCATCGTCGGGACGGTGACCGGCGACTCGCCGATGCCTGCCACCGCCGTGCACGTCCAGCAAAAGATCGGTGCCCAGAACATTCCCGCCTTCGACGTCTCCGCCGCCTGTGCGGGATTTCTTTATGGGCTGTCGATCGGCGATCAATTCATTCGCACCGGGCAAATGAAACGCGTGCTCGTGGTCGGCGTCGAGCTCCTCTCGCGCGTGCTCAACTGGAACGACCGCACGACCTGTGTACTGTTCGGCGACGGCGCGGGGGCGGTGGTGCTGGGCCCGGCCGAGAAAGCGGGAACCGATCTCCATCGCGGTGTCATCTCCACGAAGATCTTCACCGATGGATCGCTGGCGAGCTCGCTGACCATTCCCGGCGGCGGAAGCCAGATTCCGTTGACCCACGCCGCACTCGACGAGTCGAAAAACAAAGTGCACATGGCCGGTCAGGAGGTCTTCAAGATCGCCGTGAAGAATCTGACGTCCGCCTCCAAGGCGGCCCTCGACGCGGCGGGGCTAAGTACCGGCGACATCGATTGGGTCGTTGCCCACCAAGCCAACCTGCGCATCCTCACCCAGGTGGCGAGCCGGCTCGACATTCCTCTCGAGCGCTTCGTTCTCAACATCGAGAGATACGGCAACACCTCGAGCGCATCGATACCCATCGCGCTCGACGAAGCGGTGCGCGACGGAAGAATCAAGCGCGGACAGACCGTTCTGATGTGCGCGCTCGGGGCGGGCATTTCTTGGGGCAGTGCCCTCGTTCGGATGTGACGATGCGCATCGCGTGGTGCTTTCCGGGGCAGGGTTCGCAATACGTCAGCATGGGCAAAGAGCTCGCCGAGCGGTTCCGGTCGGCGCGCGAGGTGTTCGAACGAGCCGATCAGGCGCTCGGCGCGAAGATCAGCACCATCTGTTTCGAAGGGCCCGAAGCCGAGCTCACGCTGACGCGCAACACCCAACCGGCCATCGTCACGGCGAGCCTGGCGGCCTTGGCCGCGCTGAAAGAAGCGATCGATCTTCCAGCGCCGGCGTGCGCGGCCGGTCATTCGCTCGGGGAATACAGTGCGCTCGTTGCCGCTTCCGCCCTTCGGCTCGAGGATGCGGTCACCGTGGTGCGCCTGCGCGGCGAAGCCATGCAGGACGCGGTGCCCGCGGGCACCGGCGCCATGGCGGCGATCATGGGAATTACGCCCGAGAAGCTCGCCGCGATCTGCGAACAAGCGCGAGAAGACGAGGTCGTGAGCCCCGCTAATTTCAATGCCCCAGGGCAAATCGTGATCGCGGGCCACGCGGGTGCCGTCGGCCGCGCATCGAAGCTCGTGCAGGA
>DASWDH010000482.1:0-3452 GCA_036395495.1 Polyangiaceae bacterium | reverse complement strand
GAATTCGAGGGCGCGCTGGCGCGAGCGAGTTATCTCGCCGATTCCCCGACCGTGCTGGCGCTCTGGTTGTCGCTGCGGATGGAGCGGCCCCTACTCATCGAAGGTCCCGCTGGCGTCGGCAAGACCGACTTGGCGAGGGCTGCCGCCGAGTCCCTGGGAAGGCCGCTGATCCGTCTCCAGTGCTACGAGGGACTCGACGAGGCCAAAGCACTCTACGAGTGGGACTACGCGAAACAGCTTCTCTACACTCAACTGTTGCGCGATGCGACTGCGCAAAACATTGCCCGTGCGGCTTCTCTGTCGGAAGCCGCCGAAATCGTCGCGCGGAGCGAGGCTCCCTTCTGGAGCGAACGCTTTCTCATCGCGCGGCCCTTGCTCGCCGCCATCGAGAGCACCATTCCTGCCGTGCTGCTCATCGACGAAGTGGATCGATCGGATCCCGAGTTCGAGGCGTTCTTGCTCGAAATCCTCTCCGAATTTCAGGTCACCATTCCCGAGCTCGGCACCATGCGGGCCAAACATCGCCCTCTCGTTCTTTTGACGAGCAACCGCGTTCGCGAGATGACCGATGCGTTGCGGCGCCGCTGCTTGCACGCATACCTCGACTATCCTTCCCCTTCCCGCGAGCTCGCCATCGTCCAATTGCGAGTTCCGGACATCGACCGCAGCCTGGCGGCAGAGCTGGTGTCTTTCGTCCATCAGGTTCGCGGCATGGACCTTCGCAAGGTGCCTTCGATCTCGGAAACCGTCGACTGGGCGCGCGCGCTTCTCTTGCTCGGGGCCCGTTCACTCGACCCTTCGCTCGCCCAGGAGACGCTGGGCGTCCTGGTCAAGCATCACGAAGACCGGGCGAAGCTCGAAAGTCAGACGCGCGAGTTCGTCGATTCCGCGCGTCGTTGAAACGTCAGCTCATCGTAACTCGGCAACGTTGGCGCCGAAGAGACGCTCGAGGCCGGCGAGCATGGCGTCGCTCGGCGCGACCCTCAGCGAGCTGCCGAGCGCGAGCACGGCTTCTGCGCCGTTGGCGAGTTCGATCACGACGCTCACCGGACAATTCCCCGGCGACAAACGCAAGACTTCCCGGAGCGCGCGCAGGTGTTCGGCCCGCGTACGTTCGGCGGCCAGCCGGATGGAAACACCGCGGGCTTCGCTCTGAATCGCGCCGGCGAGTGACTGGACGCTCTCCAGAAAGAGAGTAGGCCTTCGGCCGGCATCGCTTTCGTCCGCATCTTCTTCGGCCGTCAGTGGAAACGAAACCTTGCCCTCCACCAGAACGGGTTCGCTTCCGGTCAACAGAGGGGCCGCGGCGTCGATTTTCTTTTCCGCGACTTTGACGTCCACCCTACCCACTTCGTCCTCGAGCTCGAAAAATGCGACCCGCCCTCCGCCGTTCTTGAAGACTCGATCGCGATAGTTTTCGACGACTCCGGCGACCCGCACCTTGGTCCATTGCGCGAGCCCGGGCAGCTCCGTCGTCGGCGTCACGTCGAAGCGGCGCAGTTCCTTGCCGTAGCGGTCGAGTGGATGACCCGATACGTAAAACCCGAGGGCCTGCTTCTCCCGCCGGAGCGTTTCGCGCGAGTCCCACGGGTCGCGCGGGGGATACTCGTCCAGTGTTTTCGACGGAGAAGCCGCGCCGGCGCGACTTTCGAGTAACGAGAAAAGCGTCGTCTGCCCGCGCTCTCGATCCTTGCTGGCGCTGCGCGATCGCTCGAGCGCGAGGTCCACCGCGGCTTGGGCCCGCGATCGCGCGATGCCCCGCGGGGAAAGCACCGAATCGAAAGCCCCGCACTGAATCAGCGATTCGAGCGTGGCTTTGTTGACGCGGCGAGCGTCGACTCGACTGGCGAAGTCGAACAGATCGTGGAACGGACCACCGGTCGCACGCGCTTCGAAGATCGCTTGCAGCGCGCTATCGCCGATCCCCCGGACGGCCCCGAGACCGAAGCGGATTTGCGGCCCATACGCATCTTTCACTTTGGAGCCGCGTTCGCCTTTGTACTTACCGTCTGGCGACGCGTAGACCACCGTGAAGTCGGTCTGAGAAAGGTTGATGTCGGGCGGCAAGATCGTGGCACCCATTGCCCGGCCCTCGGCGATGATGCGCACGACCTTCTCGATTTTGCCATGGTCGGCGGTGAGCAAGGCACAAAGGAACTCCACTGGGTAGTGGGCCTTCATGTATGCCGTCTGATAGGTGAGTAAGCCGTAAGCGGCGGCGTGGCTCTTGTTGAAGCCGTAGCCCGCAAAGTGCGCGATGAGCTGAAAAATGCGCTCGGAGTCCGCGTCGCTGACCCCCTTCGCGCGCGCCCCCTCCACGAAGGCCTGTTGCTGCTTGGCCATCTTGTCGGCCAGCTTCTTGCCCATTGCCTTGCGCAAAAGGTCCGCGCCGCCCAGCGTGTAGCCGGCGAGCTTCTGCGCGATGAGCATCACCTGCTCTTGGTAAACGATGACGCCCCGGGTCGGCTTGACCACGTCGTCGACGAGCGGATGCAGACTGGTCACCGGTTTTCGGCCGTGCTTGGTGTCGACGAAGTCCTTCACCATGCCCGCATTGAGCGGCCCAGGGCGGTAGAGCGCGCCCAAGGCGACGATGTCCTCGAACACCTCGGGACGGTAATCCTTGAAAAGCTGCTGCATGCCTGTCGATTCGAGCTGGAACACGCCGGTCGTCTCGCCGCTCTGCAAGAGCTGGTAGGTGAGCTTGTCGTCGAGAAGGAGCGCGCCGAGGTCGAACTTCTCGTCGGCGCGATCGGGGCGGGCGTTGACGAGGCGCGCCGCAATCGAGAGCACGGTGAGGGTCTTCAGCCCCAAGAAGTCGAACTTGACGAGCCCCGCCTCTTCGACGTCGTCCTTGTCGTATTGGGTGACGATCTTTCCTTCGTTCAAGAAGCAGGGAACGTGATCCCACAGCTTGCCTTTGCTGATAACCACGCCGGCTGCGTGCTTGCCTGCGTGCCGGGTCAGCCCCTCGAGATTCTGGGCAACCTTGATGAGCTCGCGGGCAAAGTCGTCTTCCTTGACGCGCAAGGCAAGCTTCGGCTCGACCTCGAGGGCCTCGGGGATCGTGTACATCTGCCCCTGCACCTTGGGGTTCGGCGGAATCAAGCTGGCCAGCGCTTGCGCCTCGTTGGCGGGCATGCCCATCGCGCGCGCCACGTCCTTGATGACGCTGCGCGCCTTGAGCTCGTGAAACGTCGCGATCTGCCCGACCGACTCGCGGCCGTATTTTTCGGTGACGTATTCGATGACCTCGTCACGTCGATCCATGCAGAAATCGATGTCGAAATCGGGCATCGAGATGCGTTCGGGATTGAGAAACCGCTCGAACAGCAAACCGTACGGAAGGGGATCGAGATCGGTGATCCGCATCGAGTAGGCGACCAACGATCCCGCGCCCGATCCTCGCCCCGGCCCTACCGGTACCCCCCTGTTCTTGGCGTGGCGGATGA
>DASWDH010000481.1:0-13246 GCA_036395495.1 Polyangiaceae bacterium | reverse complement strand
GTTGCGCTGGGGCTTGTCGAGAATGTCGTGCAGGCGCAGGAGCGCGGCGCGGTCGGCGGCCCGCGACTGTTCGATCGCGGCGAGCAGCGCGTCGATTTGCGGCTTGAGCACCGCGCGATCGACCTTGCCCGCCTGCACCTGATCGGCGAGCGCATTGCGCAGAGTTTGACGGGCCTGCTTGATCGATTGGTGGCGAGCCGACGCTTCGCTGGCCAGCTGCTCGACCCTAGGTCGTTGCTCGGGACGGAGTGCCACCTTGTTCAGCGCCTCGCGCATGAATCCGACGTGTGCGACTTCGGGCGGCTCTTGGCTGAACCCACCTTGCGCAGCGACGGCCGCCTCGGTTTCGGCATTGCTGCCACACCCGGCGAGCGCGACGGCTCCCAACAATAGAGTCCATCCGAGCCGCTTCGAAAAAGAGTTCATCGTGACCTCCACGTCTTGGGTAGTCTGCCGCGCCGCCATTGAAGAAGTGTGGAGCGCATTCGTCGCCGCTCCTCACCACGGCAGGACTCAATGCTTTCTCAACAGTTGTTGAGTAGAGTTGAATCGTGGCGGAGCGCCTTTTGGTGGTCGAGGACGACGCCGGTGTGGCCGGTGGCATCGTGCGTGGCCTGCGGGCAGCCGGCTTCGACGTCGAGCTGGCGACCAACGGAGTCGACGGCGCCAAAAAGGCGCTGGAGGGGGGCTACGGCGCCATCGTGCTCGACTTGATGCTCCCCGGCCAGACCGGATTCGCCGTTCTCGAGCAGCTGCAGGGCCGCAGTTCGGTTCCGATCCTGGTGCTCACCGCGCGCAACGATCTGGCCGATCGGCTGCGCTGCTTCGACCTCGGCGCCGCCGATTTCATCGCCAAGCCATTCTGGATGGAAGAGCTGGTGGCGCGACTGCGGGCGCGGCTCCGCATCAACTCCGAAGGTCCCAAGCGCGTGCTTCGCTGGGCCAACGTCGCCGTCGATCTCGACAGCCGGCTGGTGACCGTGGCCGGCAGCGATGCTGGACTCACGCGCAACGAGTTCGACGTACTCGCGCATTTGGTCGAGCGGCCCGGGCGTGCCATCTCCCGCAGCCAGCTCGCCGAACACGCCCTTACGCCGTTCGAGCAGCGCGACGCACGAACCGTCGACAGTCACATCGCGCGCATTCGCAAGAAGCTCGGCGAGCCGGGCGCCGCCTCCGTCGTCACGGTGTGGGGCATCGGCTACCGCTTCGAGCCCGACCAAGAGGACAAGTGAAGATTTGGCGCGGGCTGCGAACCCGCATCGTCATCGTCTCGGTTCTCTGCGGGATTCTCGGGCTCCTGGTTTCCTGGAGCATGACCCGGCGAACCGCGCGGGAGGCCGCCCAAGGCGGCTTCGCCCCCTACATCCGCCGCACGCTCGACAGCGCCGAAATCGCCCGCTGTGAGCAGGCCCCCGAGCGCTGGTCGCTGCAAGCGCCACGGGGAGCCCGTCTCGACGCCTACGACGAAACGACGCGGCGGTCGAGGAATCCCGATGCCCCGCCGCTCGACGAATCGCTCTATCGGCGGCTGAGCGACGGCGAGGTGAATCCGGTCAAGTTCCCCCGCTTTGGCAGCGAGCACGTGGCCGCCATGTTGGTGCGCGCCGCGCCGAACGGACCGTGCAGTCTCGTGCAAGTCACCTGGCCGCCGCGCCCCGCTCGTCACCGTCGGTTCTACTACTTGGTGCTGGCGGGCGCTTTGATCGTCATCGGCGCGGCAGCTGCCCTCGGCGTCATCTTGGTCGTGCAGCCGCTCACGCGTCGCATCGCCAAGCTTCGCGCCGCGGCGAGCGCGGTAGGGGCGCACGAAGGCTACAGCTCCGCAGCGGATACGGCTCCCGACGAGCTCGGTGAGCTGTCGTCGATCCTCGACCGTGCCCACGCACGCATTCGCGCAGACGCCGACCGCCTCGAGGAGCGGCAGCGGGCCCTCGAGCGCTACCTCGGCGACATTGCCCACGACCTCAAAACTCCGATTTCTTCGTTGCAGATGGCGCTCGAGCAAGCGGCGAAGCAAACCCACGATAGCGAGCTCTCGTCTTTGCTCAAAAGCTCTCTCAAGGACGTCATCTATCTCGACGCTCTGACCACGAACTTGCGTCTCGCCTGCCAGCTGCGAGAAGGCTGGAACCCCGGGGAAGGCGCGACCGTCGACCTGTGTGAAACCATCGAGCGGGTCATTGCCCGAACCCGGTACTTCGCCAAGAACCGAGGTATCTCGCTGGACGCGGCCCGGCCCGACGTTCCGGTGTACACGCGCTGTCATCCCACCGCAGCCGAGCAGGCGGTCACGAATCTGGTGGAGAACGCCATCGCCTACGGTGACCCGGAAGGACACGTGGCGATCGTTCTCGAGTCGGACCCGAAAAGCTTCTCATTGGTCGTCGTCGACGATGGTCCGGGGGTACTTCCGGCGGAGCTGCCGAGGCTTGGGGAGAGGACCTTCCGTTCCGATGAGGCCCGTCAGCGCGAGCCGTCTGGGAGCGGGCTGGGACTCGCCATCACCAGTGAGATCTGCGGCCGCTGCGGCTGGAAGCTTGCATTCGAAGCTCAGGAACCGCGGGGATTACGAGTACATATCAGTGGCTCGACGGTCGCGATCGGTGCGCGCTTCGGCCAACCGACATCCGCCCCCGCTGCCGCCAGCGACCCCGAGCCCCCCACCAACGCCCCCCCTGCGCATCGGTGATCGGGTGGTTAAGGTTCTAAGTACTATGGACAGTGAAGTTATCGAGCGGGCGCTCGAGCGAAGGCTCCGCGATCGCGCACTACGTGCAGAGGTCGAAATCAATCCGGAAACGCTGGAGCGTTGGATTCGCGAGGAGCTGGAGAGTATCGTGCGCGATTTCGCGATCGCACGCGAGCTCGAGCTAGCGTCTCACGTCTACAACTAGGCGGCTGCCGGATCGTCAAGGACCCCACCAGCGCATTCTCTGCTCGGCCCGTTGGCCACCCACCGACAAGGCCACGCCGAGCGTGTCCCCCTCGATGACGAGATCGTACGACGCGTCGACGTCCGCCGGGTAGTACGCCGCCTTGGCGAAGCCCGTCCGGTCGAGCCAGAGGAGATGCACTCCATGGCGGGCGGGTCCGTGCATGAGGAGCATGCGCGTGCCCCCCAACCAGGCAAAGTCGAGGTGCCGGAAACCGAACTCCGCCAGACGCTCGGCGCTCGGAAAGTGAGGGCCGAGATCCTTGAGCTCGGGAACGTGTGCGCGAAGGTGCTTGTAGAGAGTGTCGTAACGCACTTGCGCGAGTCGGGGGATGGGGCGCGTCTCGGCCACGATGGGCAACAGCGACGCGCCTGAGAAGTGCGGCTCTTCGACGTGCGTCCGATAGCGGTCGGACAGGGTGTGGCGGTCGATTTCGCTGTCCGACAGGGACTTGAGCCACCACTGGAAAATGGCGAGGTCCCCCTCGCCCGCCGCTGACGTCAGCTTCACCAGCGATTCCCAGAGCGGCCTTCGCACCTGCCAGCTTCCATCGTGGTTGCGAACGGCGCATCGCCCGACGTAGATCGAGCCGTGGATGATCACGTGCGACAAAAGCGGCGCGCCGTCGGGGCCGCGCTCCTTCGACCAACGGTCGCGCTCCGTGCGACCGAGTGCGGCCGACAACCGATGCACCGACGCGTCGGACGCGTCGAGCCCGAGATCACGGCCCTCGAAGATCTGCGGCGCGAGCTTGACGAATGTCTCTGCAACCTGGTCGAACGACTGCAAGATGCGCAGGTTCCCCGCTGGATTCGCGTCGGTGGCCCTGGCCTGGGCCAGATCCCGGCGAACGTCCTCCGGGTAGAGAGGCCAAAAAAAGCGCTCGAACAAGCGTTCGGCCGTCAGCGGGTCAGGCGTGGACATTTGGTCTTGCTAGCACTCCCGTGCCACTTATAGTCCGGGCGCCGATGTTGACGAAAGATGTCCGTTTGGAAGGTTGGACCAGCGAAGACTGGTCTCGCCTGCTCACCCTGTGGAAGAGCTCGCCCGAAAACGGATCGGCCTCGCCCCGCGGCGGTCTGCTCATCATCCATTCCGACGGCCGCGTACGCAAGATGCTCCACACGTCGCGCGGTAGGCTCGACAAAGACGCGGAAGCTTGGCCGGCACCCCTCCCCCACCTCGCCGCCAAGCACGGAGCACGATGGGTACTCGCGGCTCCCACGGGCGGTCTCGAGAAAATCGCCGAACGCTTCGGCGCCCGCAGTCGTCGCGATGACGACCTTTCTTCGCAGGCGCGCCTGCTCCTCGAGATCGTGCGCGAGCTCATCACCGCCGGAATCCTGGAGCTCTGGCCCAATCGTATCGATCGCCTGTCGCTTCCGCCGTGGCCCCTCTTCGAGAACACGTTCGAGGCGATCTATCCACCTGGCCACCTCGTGCTCATCGCACTCTTCGACCAGGGGGAGCTCTTCACCAGCATCGCTCTTCAACGCGATAAAGGTGGAATCAGCCGCATCGTAGGACCCGACGACCTGCGCAAGCGCCTTTCTTTCTTGTCGGGCGATTTCCGGCGTGACTACCGATTTGCTCTGGCAGCTGCCGAAGATGCGTTCGGCCCGGTCGCTTTCGGCTGTTTTTCCGAGCTTACCATTTTTCGCGCTCTTCAAATGGAGCGCTCCTGGTCTGCCTGGGTCCGCGCATTGGCCATCCGCGACATCATCGTCACGCCCGTCAAGGGTTCCCTCGCCAGCCCCATTGCTGCCGATGCTGCGATTTGGGCGGCGGCCGCGCTGAACTCGCTCGGCAGACGGTGGGACTCGCTCGGGCTCATATTGTCACTGTGGCGGCGATGGCGGTAAAACCAAGCAATGGCGATCGTCGGCCGAACGGAGCGCCGCCTGGCTTTCGCCATCGTGTTGACCGCGGTCATCCCGCTCATCGTCTCCATCTACTTTGCCAACCAGCTCGTGGACCGAGCGTTCGCGCAGGCGTTCACACCCGAGCTCGGAGAGCACCTCGATCAGTCTCTCGGCGTTTACCAAGATCTCGCTCGGTCGCTGAAGGAGGGAATGCGCCACCAGGCCGATGCCATCGCCGCGCGCGAGTCGCTGAGAAGCGCGGCGCTGCTTCGGCAAGCGCCGGCCGCCCAGCAAGAGCTCGCCGCTCTCTTCCCGAAGTATCCCAACCTCGTTTCGCTCACCATCTCGTTTCCCGACGGCTCGCCGTTCGCTGCCAGAGACCGGGGCAGACCGGTCGACAACGCCACCGAGGTGAAGCTCGACGTCAAAAGACCTCTCGGGGACGGCGAAGACGCTCCCGAGCTTCTGGCGGTGTTCGCCACGCCTCGCGCGCGCCTCGACGAGCTCGAACGTACCAGCGAATTCGTGAGCGCCTATCATCACATCGAGCGCGCACGCGTGAAGCTCAAGCGCGGCGATCTCTACGCCTTTGCCGCCATCCTCGCGGTCACCATCGTCGTGGCCGTTGCGCTCGGAACCTTGCTCGCCCGCAGCGTCACGCGACGGATCGGAAAACTCGCGCTCGCCACGCAGGCCGTCGCAGGAGGCAACCTCGATGTTCGTGTTCCCGAAGAGGGCAACGACGAGCTGACCGACCTTTCGCGCGGGTTCAACCGGATGCTGTCCGAAGTGGAGGTGAACCGAGCGCGCATCGAATTCTTGCAGCGGATGGGTACTTGGCAGGAGATGGCCCGGCGGCTCGCACACGAGATCAAGAACCCGCTGACCCCCATCTTGTTGGCGGTCGAGGAATGTCATCGAAAGTACGACGGCAACGACCCCCATTTCCGCAAGCTGCTCGACACGACGCTCGAGATCGTCGAAGAAGAAGTGGGCACATTGCGCCGCCTGGTCGGGGAGTTCAGCTCGTTCGCACGCCTGCCGCGGGCCGAGCTCGCGGTCTCCGATCTCGGCGACTTCATGCGCGAGCAGGCGAGTTACGCGTTGCTGGTGCAGGAGGAGCTCGAGAAAAGGGGGGCAGCGGGACCGGAGGCCGCGAATCGGGTCGGCGTCACCTGGAAGATCCCCGACGTGCCGTTACCGGCGAACCTCGATCGTCAAATGCTCCATCAGGTGCTCTCGAACATCCTTCGCAACGCCATCGAAGCGGTGCTGGCGCACCGCGAGCAGGGTCACGTCGAGGTGAGTGTGATGCCGGAGACCGAAGCATTCAGCCTCCTCATCGATGACGATGGGCCTGGGGTACCCGAAACCATGCGCGATTCGGTTTTCGATCCGTACGTGACGACCAAGGCCGAAGGAACGGGGCTCGGACTGGCCATCGTCAAGAAGATCGTCGTGGAGCATGGCGGCACGATCGACGTGGAAGAAGGCCCACTCGGCGGCGCGCGCTTCCGTATCCGCATTCCCCGCCTGACCAGCCCCGCGGCGCAGGCAGCGCGGGAAATGCGTACCACTCTTTCACGTTCCGGCGTGCGCTCGCTGTAACTGGCGCTACCCTACGCTTCTCCATGGCCGAGCGCGAATTCTATTCGGGGAAGGTTCTTTATCCGACCATCGTCGCGCTCGTCGCTCTCAGCGTGCTCTTCGGCTTTGCCATCCTGCCCCGCATTTTCCCGGAAAGTACGCTGGTCGGCCGGCCGGCTCCCGATTTTGCGCTCGATGTGGTGACCAGCGGATCTTCCGGCGACCGCATTCACTTGAGCGAGCTGAAAGGGCACGCCGTCATCTTGGATTTTTGGGCGACTTGGTGCGAACCATGTCAGGTCGTCGCGCCGATTCTGGACCGCATCTCGCGCAAGCACCAAGATCGAGGCTTGGTCGTCGTGGGTGTGAACACCAGCGATCAACCGGGGCTTGCGCCGGTCTTTGCCAAAAAGAAGGGACTCTCCTACCCCATCGTGTACGACCAGGGAGAAGAGGTTGCCCGGCGGTACGGCGTCAGCAATCTTCCGACGCTCGTCGTCATCAATGCAGAAGGTCGCGTCGTCGCCATACGTACGGGTCTCGAAGACGAGAGCTCGATCGAAGATCTCGTGAGTCAGGCCTTGGGCACGGCTCTTTGAGCTTCAGCTAGGCCTAGTGCCGCCATTTTCTGGCGGAACATCGCTGGGACCGTAATGCCAATCTGCTCGATCGTATGCCATGACGGGCCCCCGAACGCTTCAATCTAGAGCCACGCAGGGTATCACGGTATCATCGAGACGCGCCGACCAGCTCATAAAGAAGGCCGAAAGGACATGACATGCGAGGAAGCCATTGTATGCGCCGCCCTCGAGGCAACCGCATCGTCTGGGCATTGGCGATTTCGGGAGCCACGATCGCGGGGTGCCGTTCGGACAAAAAGCCGTCGGACGACAAGGTCGCTTTGAGTGCGCTCGACAGCGGAACTCCGGTCGAGAGCCCCAAACCTACGGCCCCGTTCGTCACTTTCGCCGACGATGTCGCGTTCCTCTCCAAGTTCGGAACGCTGAAACTGTTCGAGTCGCCGAACGGCGGACGGGTGGCCGTTTCCAGCAAGTATCAGGGGCGGGTGATGACCAGCGCCGTCGAGCCGAACGGGCGAAGCCTCGGCTTCATCAACCGCAAGTTCATCGAGGAAGGCAAGACCGGAACGCCGTTCGATAACTACGGGGGCGAAGATCGCTTTTGGCTCGGCCCCGAGGGGGGGCAATATGGTCTGTACTTCCCGGCGGGCAAGCCGTTCGTGTTCGCGAGCTGGCAAACCCCGCACGACATGCAGGAAGGCGAGTGGGAAACGAAGAACGAAACCCCCGCGAGCGTCACGTTCGCCAGGAAGATCGCCGTTTCGAACTACGCGGGAACGGAGTTCAAGATCGACGTCGAGCGCAAGGTCTCGCTGATTGCCGCCGATGAGGCCAGTGAGCAGCTCGGGCTCCCGGTGCCCGCCGCCCTCAAGTGGGTAGCGTTTGCGACCTCGAACGTCATCACCAACGCCGGTCCGCGAGCGTGGACCGAGCCCAAAGGTCTCGTCAGTGTCTGGATTCTCGGCATGTTCGCGCCGGTGCCGGGCACCAAGGTCATCGCGCCGTTCGAAACCGCCACAAAAGGCGGCGCCGGCGAGATCGTCAACGATCGCTACTTCGGCAAGGTCCCGGCCGATCGCCTCACCGTGCGCGAGAATGACGGATTTCTCGTCTTCAAATGCGACGGGCAATACCGCAGCAAGATCGGGCTCGGGCCGTCGCGGGCCAAACCCGCGCTGGGCAGCTACAGCGACGAGTCGAAGCTCTTGACCATCGTTCTTTACACGAAGCCGAAGGGCGCGACGCGCTACGTGAACAGCATGTGGGAGACCCAGAAGGAACCTTACGGCGGCGACGTGGTCAACAGCTACAACGACGGCCCCACCGAGCCCGGCAAACCCTCCTTGGGCGGCTTTTACGAGATTGAATCGAGCTCGCCCGCGGCGGCCCTGGCGCCGGGAGCGACGCTGACCCACGTGCACCAAACCTTCCACTTCACCGGTGCACGCGAAGCGCTGGAAACGATCGCTCGAAAGGTGCTCGGCGTGAACCTCGCGCAAGTATCGGCGATGTAGTCGACGCGCTGATTACCGATCGATCTCGGGGGCGACCACGTCGAGCGAGGCGATGAGGGCTACGAGGTCGGCCAAGAAGAGGCCGGGACTCTTGTATTCGATGATGCTCATCGCGTTGAAGCTGCCGGTGCGGAAGCGGCAGCGGTACGGTTCTTCTTTGCCGGCTCCGATCACGTAGCATCCCATGTCGCCGCGCGCGCTTTCGACGCGCGCGTAGGCTTCCCCTTCGGGACGCATCTTTTTCGGTAGATCGCCGACGATCTCGTCTTCGGGCCATTTTTTGATTTGCTCGAAGGCCTGGCGGAGGATCTTGCAGCTCTCGCGGCACTCCGCGACGCGGAGCCAAAAGCGATCCCAGCAGTCGCCGGTGGTGCCGTAATGACCCGAGCCCACCGGGACGTCGAAGTCGATGTTGGCGTACGCGGAGTAGGCGTCGTCCTTGCGAAGGTCCCACTTCACGCCCGAAGCGCGGAGGTTCGGACCGACGAGCCCCCAATCGACGGCTTCTTCCGCGCTGATGATCGCCACGTTGGCGAGGCGTTTGACGAAGATGCTGTTGTGGGTGATGAGACGATCCCACTCGTCGAGGATGCGTTCGAAGTGGTCGACCCACTTCAACACCTTGTCGTCCCACCCTTTGGGCATGTCGAACGAGACGCCGCCGATGCGGTGGTAATTGTAGGTGAGGCGTGCGCCGCAGAGCTCCTCGATGAAGTCGTTGATGTATTCCCGCTCCCGGAGTGCATAAGGGAACGGTGTGACCGCACCGACGTCCATCGCCGTCGTGCCGAGCGAGATGGCGAAGTGGCTCGCGATACGATTGAGCTCGCAGGAGATGATCCGGAGGTACTGGGCGCGCGGCGGCACCTGGATATCCATCAGCTTCTCGCAGGCCATCGCCCACACTTCGTTGGCGAACATGGCAGCCAGGTAGTCGACCCGATCGGTGTAAGGCATGTACCCGGGGTACGTGCAGCGCTCGCCGATCTTTTCGATCGACCGATGCAAGTAGCCGACGTCGGGTACGGCTTTGCGAATGATCTCGCCGTCCGATTGGACGATGAAGCGGAGCACACCGTGCGTCGACGGGTGGTGCGGCCCCATGTTGAGGAGCATCTCCTCATCCATCTCGTTGGTGAAGACCACGTCGGTCATCGGTGCTCCTTCAGGCCTTGGCGGGCGCCTTGCCGAGCTGGAAAAGCTCGAGCGGGTTCGGACGGGTCGTCGGGATTCCGTGGTACTCGTCCTTTTCGGCGTAATCCTTGCGCAGCGGATAGCCTTCCCAATCGTCGGGCAATAGCAAACGCCGCAGGTCGGGGTGCCCCTCGAAGAGAACGCCGAGCAAATCGTAGCACTCACGCTCGTGCCAGTTGGCTACCGACCAGACGTTGACGACGGTGGGGATGGCCGGATCCTCGCGCGGCAAGAAAGCCTTCATCACCAGCCGATGACGAAGTGCGTAGCTGTAGAGATGGTAGACGACCGCGATGTGGTTCTTGTCGGGGTAGTCGACCCCGGTCAGGCACTCGAGCGTATCGATCGCAAACCGGGCGTCGGTCTTCAAAAATTCAGCGACTGCTTCGATTTCGTAAGGCTTGACTTGAAACCAGGGGTCCTTGTCTTTTTTCGGATCGGCGTGAAAGTCAAAAATGACCTCGGGCCCGAAGTGAGCCGCGAGCACGTCGAACATCTCTTTCGGTTGCATGGTCTCTCAAACCGCAACGCCGTAGCGTTGCTGCAGGTACTTCTCGCCTTTGATTTTCTCCTGAATCTTGAGTAGCCCCTCGAGCAGAGCCTCGGGCCGCGGCGGACAGCCGGGAACGTAGATGTCGACGGGAATGATCTGGTCGACGCCCTTGCAAACCGAGTAGGCGTACTGGAAGAGCCCCCCGCAATTGGAGCAGCTGCCCATCGAGATGACGTAACGCGGTTCGGACATTTGGTCGAAAAGACGCTTCACTCTGAGCGCCATCTTGTAGGTCAGCGTCCCGGCTACGATGATGAGGTCGCTGGACCGCGGGCTCGGACGGGGCGCCGAACCGAAGCGCTCGAGGTCGGCGCGCGGGCCGCCCGTCTGCATCAGCTCGATGGCACAGCAGGCGAGACCGAAAAGCAGGTACCAAACGCTGTTCGACCGTCCCCAGTTGAGGAGCCAGTTGACCATTTGATCGACCCGCGTGTTGATGACGCTTCCGGCATCGTCGGTGTATCTGTCATCGAGGCCAGTCGTCGGGTTCGTTGCCATGGTTCTCAGCCCTCCTGCGTGATGGGTCGTGCGGTGACGGCGACCGCGGGCACGGCGAACGGGGGCGGCAGCGCCGGCGCCGTCCGGCTGACGACGTTGGGTATGCCTCGCGGATCGCCTTTGATGGAGCGAATCCACTCGAGGTCCCCCTTGGCCCACACGTAAACCAGCCCGAGTAGCAAAATCAGAACGAAAACGAGTACTTCCAAAAGTGCAAAGAGACCTCGGCCCTGATCGACCCAGCGACGAAAGACGGCGGCAATCGGATAGATGAACGCGATCTCGACGTCGAACACGATGTAGATGAGCGCCACGATGTAAAAACGTGGATTGAAGTTGAACCAGGCCTGACCGACCGGAGCCTCACCACATTCGTAAGTCTCGAGCTTCTCGGCGTACGGATGATTCGGGCGGATCAGCTTGCCCACGAGCAGCGATCCGATCATGAACCCGGCGGCCACCAGGAAAAACGCCGCGACGCTAGCATAGGCCATCAACATAGATACACGAGTCTCCAGGGGCGTCCGGCCAGCCCGGACCGCATCCCGCAGCCCTGGGGAAACCAGGGGCCAGGAACCCTGGAAATCTAGGGGACTGAGCGCCTCGGGTCAAGGATGCACGCGAGCGGCAGCCACCACTGGAATGCGCTTGCCGACATGTCTCCCTACCGGCGTGGCGCTCGACCGAGCTGGGCGCCTCGGGCTGGCGATTTTGCGACCTGTGGGAGACAAGGTCGTAGGTCGCCGGCCCCTGAACCGATCACGTACCAGCTGCGCCGGCCAGCTCACCCCGCTTGGCCTTGGCGATCCAATTGCGTACTTCGCGCTCGATGACCTCGATCGCCTTACCCTTGAAAATTCGGAAAACGAAAGGCACGTCCAGGTCGAGCTCGATGGCGCGCGGCAAGATGCCGATCGAGCCATGCAGCTTCATTCCTTTCACGCTGAACTCGATCCGGGCATCGCGATCGCTGACCCACGCCATCTTGGGATGATAATTGGAAAACCGCTGTTGGTAGCTTTCGAAGGCGCGAACGGCCACTTGCTTGGCGACGTCGTCCTCGAGGTCGTGAGCGATCTGATGCTTCATCCGCGGCTTTTTACCAAAGGATCGCACCGGTGGGCAATCTATGAACAGTCTGAACGGTCCGGCAGCGCCGTTCCGCGGCACACGACTTGCTCAATATCACCGCTGAGACGATCGACCCACCATGAACGCCGTACACCCACTTCAAGATTTAGCGCCCTTCGACCTACGTTCTGTGCACCTGCCGGCGACGGGGCGTCTCGAACCAGGCAAGCGCATCTCTCGCAACATCCGGCTCGTTCAGCTGCTCGAAGTGGGCGGGATGGGCAAGGTGTGGCTCGCGTACCACGCTGGGCTCGACACGCACGTCGCGGTCAAATTCATGTCCGAGCAAAGCGCGTCCGACCCCGCCGTCGTGGCGCGCTTCGAGCGCGAAGCCAAGCTCGCGGCACGCATCAAGAGTCCGCACGTCGTGCAGACGCTCGACTACGCGACCACGACCGACGGGATCCCTTTCATCGTGATGGAGCTGCTCGAAGGTCAGGATCTGGCCGCGCGTCTGGAGAGCCTGCCGAAGCTCAGCCTCGAGGACACCAGCGGCGTCCTCATTCAGATCTGCCGGGCTCTCGCCAAAGCGCACGCACTCGGAATCGTGCACCGCGACATCAAGCCCGAAAATATCTATGTCTCCGAAAGCGACGGCGAGCTCTTCGTGAAGGTGCTCGATTTCGGCATCGCGCGAGACGAGGCCCGACCGGCGAGCATCACCTCGTCGGACGTCACCGTGGGCACGCCGTCGTTCATGAGTCCCGAGCAGCTGTTTCGTCCCAAGGAGGTCGATCATCGCTCCGATCTGTGGTCGACCGCGGTGCTCGTGTATCACTGCCTCACCGGAAAGCTGCCCTTCGAAGGAGACAGCTACGCATCGATCTGCGTCACCATCCACGGCGGCAAGTTCCCGGCCCCGAGCACGGTCGGCGCCAACCTCCCTGCGGCACTGGATGCATGGTTCGAAAAGGCCCTTCGCCCCGAACCGGACGAGCGATTTCAATCGGCGACTGAGATGGCCGATGCCTATCTCGCGCTTCTCGACAAGGCCGGGCTCCTGCCCTGCTGGGCCGTGCCGCGCCGTCGAAAGAGCGATCCGCCCGGCTACTCGACCGACGCCTTTCGCCTTTCAGAGACACCCACGCTGCGATCGCGTGCCCACCGCGGAAAGGTGGCCGTGGTCGCCGCAACCGGAGTGGCCCTCACGGCGGGAGCGGTGCTCTGCTATCGGAGCCAAGCACTCGCCATTCGACCGACCTCGCTTTTCGCGCCTCATCTCGATCCGGAAAGCGAGATCGCTATGCCCGTGATCGAGCCATCGCCATCGATCAGCTGGCAGCCTCCGAGCACGGCCACCGCGCTGGCCGAACCCGAGCACGAGTTGCCGCGCGGTCGGAGGGTCGCAGAGAAGGCGATGGTCCGCAAGGCCGAGTCCCAGCGTCCGCCG
>DASWDH010000480.1:0-9639 GCA_036395495.1 Polyangiaceae bacterium | reverse complement strand
CGAGATCATGCAGCGGCTGCTCGCGCCGGACGGGTGCCCCTGGGATCGCGAACAAGATCCGCTGACGCTGCGACGCTATGTTCTCGAGGAAGCTTGCGAGGTTATCGATGCCATCGACTCGGGCGATCGGGCGGCGCTGTGCGAGGAGCTCGGAGACCTGCTCCTGCAGGTCGTCTTTTTGGGCGAGCTCATGCGTAAGGAGGGCGCGTTCGGCCCCGACGACGTCGTGAAGGCGATTGCCGACAAGCTCGTTCGCCGCCACCCGCACGTGTTCGGCGACGTCGAGGTGAGCGGCGCGGGCGAGGTGTTGCAGAATTGGGAGCGGATCAAGGCGGCAGAAAAAAAGGATCGCGGCCTTCTGGAGAGCGTACCGCGGAGTCTGCCCGCGCTGACGCGTGCGCAACGTATCGGAGAGAAAGTGGAGCGAGTGGGCTTCGATTGGCCGGACGCCCGCGGATCACGCGCCAAAGTCGCCGAGGAAATCGGCGAGCTCGACGGCGCCATTGCCGCCGGTGACAAGGCTCGCATCGAAAGCGAGCTGGGGGACGTGCTTTTCGCGCTCGTCAATTTGGCGCGTCACGTCGATCTCGACGCCGAGGCCGCGCTGCGAAGAACGATCGACAAGTTCGAACGACGCTTTGCGCACGTCGAAGCCCGCGTCAAGGAACGTCATAGCGGATGGCCGAACGGGCGATCGGGGATAGGCACCGATACCACATTGCCCCTCGACGAACTGGACGGCTATTGGGAAGAAGCGAAACGGAAGGAATGACGATGCACCCCGTTTCGTATCTGCCCGAGGACTGGAGAGAGCGGCTCGCCGCGCGGGGGGAGCGCCCATTTCGCGCGCAGCAAATCTTCAAGTGGATCCATGCGCGCGGGGTGCTCGAGCCCGACAAGATGACCGATCTCGCCGAGCCGCTGCGGAACTGGCTGCAAGAGCAAGGCATGTCGTCGGTCGCGCAGACGACCACCGTTCACCGCGCGAGCGACGCCACGCGCAAGGTGCTCATGCGCCTGGCCGACGAAGCCACCATCGAAACGGTGCTCATTCCGGCCAACAAAGGAACCGAGGCGGACGCGGATCTCGCGGCGGGCGGCGACGAGGAAGACGACCCCGAGGACATCGGGAGTCTGCGCCCAGGCAGCGGCGAACGGGTGACCCAGTGTATTTCGACACAGGTCGGCTGCGCGATGGGTTGCATCTTTTGTGCGAGTGGCGTCGCGGGACTCAAGCGGCACCTCGGGGCGCACGAGATCCTCGCGCAGGTGATTCTCGGGCGACGGGTGCTCGAGCGGGGCGAGGAGCTGCGCAACATCGTGCTGATGGGGATGGGTGAACCGCTGCACAATTACGAGGAGACGGTGCGCGCGCTTCGGCTCTTGACCCACCCGATGGGTATGAACCTGTCGCCGCGCCGGATCACGGTGAGCACCTCCGGGCTGGTGCCCGAGATCGAGCGGCTCGGTCGTGACTTTGCGGGGCAAATTGGGCTCGCGGTCTCGCTGCACGCGGCCGATGACGAGACGCGCACGCGTTTGATGCCGATCAACCGCAAGTACCCGCTCGGTGAGCTCTTGGCCGCGCTGCGGAGGTATCCGTTGCCGAAGCGACGGCGCATCTTCATCGAGTACACGCTGGTGGCCGGCAAGAACGACGAGTTATTGGAAGCCCAAAAGCTAGCTCTGCTCTTGCGGGGCTTGCCGGTGAAGATCAACCTCATTCCCATGAATCCCATCGAAGCATCGCCTCTCGGGGCTCCTGCGATGGAACGGGTATATGCCTTTCAACAGCTTCTCATCGACCGAGGGTATACGTGCTTCGTTCGCAAGCGGCGCGGCGACGACGTCGCTGCCGCATGCGGCCAGCTCGCGCTCCTCGGCGCCAAGCCGAAGGTGAGGGTGGATCGGACCTAGAAGGGGGGGTGCTTCCAGATCGCGTGAGCCAGTGTCACCAGCACGCAGACCGCCAGCACGAGGGCTGCGAAAATGGCGACGCGGCCGAGCGGCGCGGCAAGTGCACCGAAGCGGATTCGATGTCGCCCGCCGCGCGTCGGCGTGATGTGAGAGCGCTCGGGTAACTCGGGTGCAACCGGCTGGATATCCTGATCGGGTGCGCCGGGGACGCCGGACGAGGGCGGCCCATCGTGGAACAAAGAGAGCGTGGTCTCGGAAAATCGACCCGCTTCTCGCGACGTCAACGTTCGGTACGCATCGCGAATGGCTCGCTGCATGCTGCGCGCGTCCGACCATCGGTCGTGCTTGTTGAAGGCGAGGGCCTTGTCGACCACCGTTGCGACGCAGATCGGAACCGCCGGGTCCAAGGCCGCAGTGCGTGGGGGTCGTCGGGTCCTCGTGGCCGCAAGCTGCGCGGTCGTGGTCTCGGCAGGGTGGACGACACGCCCCGTCAGCAGCCTGAACATGATCGCCCCTACGGCCCACAAATCCGTGCGCGCATCGACGTCCGACCAGCTCCGTCTGGCCTGCTCGGGCGCGAGGTAGGCCGGCGTTCCGAACGTCGAGTCCAATCGCGGGGGGGTCGAAACGAAACGTCCGGTGGCCAGCTTGGGATTGTCGGTGACCGGGCGATGCCGGGCAAAGCCGAAGTCGAGCAGGCGTACACCTCCTCTTCGGGTGAAGAAGATGTTCCCGGGTTCGACGTCCTGGTGGACGATGTGCTTGTCGTGGGCAGCGGCGAGCACGTCGAGAACTCGGTCGACGACGATCAAGATCTCTTCGGTGGTGAGCGCCCTGGCGTTTCGGTCGATACGGTCCGCGAGTGTCTCGCCATCGAGAAGCTCCATGACCAGGAAGACCGAGCCTTGCTCGTCGACTTCATCGTCGATGACCCGGACCGCGCCCGGATGCTCGACCAAGTTTGCCAGGTAGGCTTCACGCAAGAAGCGAGTCTTGATCTCCGCGCCGTCGAGCGAAGGGTCGGGATCGAGCATCTTCACCGCCACGCGCGTGCCGATGCGGTGGGTCGCCGAATACACGGCCGCCGTGACGCCTAGACCGATGAGCTCATCGAGTCGCCACCTGCTCTTGATCGTGCGTCCGATGCGTCGTTTCGCGCGTAGAACACGGTCTTCCTTCGCGTCTCTCATGAACCCGCTGGACATCATCGAGCGCACGGCCTTCTCCGATCCAAGCGTCAGGCAACCAAGGCGGCAAGCGTGTTTCGCTGCCGTCAAAGCCGAAAGCGGTCGGACGATCCCGATCGAATGAAATATCCTACAAAGGGATGGATCGGTCCAGCGGACGCCACTCAGTTTTGTCGTAGAGAACGGCGTTTTTATGTCGAACTGGAAAGTCCATTGACCACCCGCCTGTCGCGTCGAGCCGGCCGTCAGGCATGATTTGACAATGCCCCAACCTATTTATTGCCAAGGGAGGCAATGTGGGTGTGACTCGGTTCGGGGGCGACTGCCGGAGGTAGGTACACCGGAGGAAAAGGCCCCTTCCCGCCCCGGAGGCTTCCTGCTCAAATCGGCGCGAGGCCAACGCGTGTTCGACAAGATTCTCATCGCCAATCGTGGGGAAATCGCCTGTCGCGTGATACGCACCTGCCGGCGGCTCGGCATCGCCACGGTGGCCGTTCATTCGGACGCCGACGCCGGCGCATTGCACGTCGAACTCGCCGATGAGGCCGTGCGCATCGGTCCGCCGCCCGTAAAGGACAGCTATCTGAAGATCGACGCCATCGTTGCCGCTGCCCAGCTGACGGGGGCCAAGGCGGTGCACCCCGGATACGGTCTTCTCAGCGAAAATAGCCAGTTCGCGCGTGCGGTTCGGGACGCGGGTATCGTCTTCGTGGGGCCGCCGCCCGAAGTGCTCAAGGCGGTGGGCGACAAGATGAGAGCTCGAAAGGTGGCGCTGGCCGCCCAGGTCGCTCCGGTCCCCGGCATCGACGAGCCGCTGCCCCTCGACGACGTCGACGCCATCGGAATGGCTCGCGCGTGCGGCGACCGGATCGGCTATCCGATCATCGTCAAAGCGGTTGCTGGCGGCGGGGGCATCGGCATGCAGGTCGTCGAGTCGGCCGACAAGCTCGAGCGCGCCATGAAAAGCTGCGCCGACCGCGCACGGGCGGCTTTCGGCGATTCGCGCGTGTACCTCGAGCGGTACATCCGCTCTCCCAAGCACATCGAGGTGCAGGGGCTATGTGATGGCGCCGGAAAAGCCGTGAGCCTGGGCGAACGCGAATGCAGTGCGCAGCGCCGGCACCAAAAGATCGTCGAGGAGTCGCCTTCGCCGGCAGCCTTCTTCCGATCGGAGGAGGGGCACGCGCGCCGGGCGGCGATCGAGCAGGCCGCGCTCGCGATCTTTCGTCGAGCGGGGTACGTGGGCGCCGGAACGTGTGAGTTCATCGTCGACGAGGAGGGGCAGGCGTTCTTTCTCGAAGTCAATGCCCGGCTGCAAGTGGAGCATCCGGTGACCGAGATGTGCACCGGCATCGACATCGTCGAGCAACAGCTTCGGATTGCCGGGGGCGAGGTGTTGCCTGCCGATTTCACCGACCGCGGCCCACCGCGACGGGGTCATTCCATCGAGGTGCGCGTCTACGCAGAAGATCCCGGCAAATCGTTCATCCCTCAGCCCGGCCGTCTGGCGAAGCTCGTGTGGCCCCGAGCGGACGCGAGCTTGCGCGTGGAAACCGGCTTTCGAGAAGGTGATACGGTGACGCCGTTTTACGATCCCCTGCTGGCGAAGATCGTGGCGCACGCCGACGACCGCGAAGCGGCCATCGACCGGCTCGATCGGGCCCTCGCCGCTACGGTCATCGAGCTCGTTGGACCGAAAGGGCCGGCGCAAACGAATCTGCCGTTCCTACGCAGAATCCTCGAGGCGGTCCCGTTTCGCCGAGGCTCGTATGATACGCATTTCGCGGAATCTCTGGCGAAAGGCGCTAGCCTCGTGCCGTGACCCGGGCCCTTCCAGAGGACGAGCTCGAGCGAGCCGCCGAAGCCTGGCGCCTCGCCGATCCGGACGAGGCGACGCGCGAGGAGCTGGCTGGGATCTTGGCGCGTGGCGACCGCCGAGAGTTGGTGGAACGATTCTCCCGAAGCCTGGAGTTCGGCACGGCCGGATTGCGGGGACTCATGGGCGCCGGGCCCAATCGAATGAACCGCGCCGTCGTCATCCGGACATCGGCGGGACTGGTGGCTAGTCTCTTGGAGGAGCTTGGCGATGCTGCCGAACGGGGCATCGTCGTCGGCTACGATGCGAGACGCCAGAGCCGAACGTTTGCCGACGACGCTGCTTCGGTGTTCGCCGCCGCGGGTGTACGGGTGCACTGGTTCCCCGATGTCGTACCCACACCTTTGGTGGCATTCGCCGTACGGCACCTCCGCGCGGCCGCAGGCGTGGTGGTCACCGCGAGTCACAATCCGGCCGAGTACAACGGATACAAGGTCTACTGGTCCAACGGCGCCCAGATCGTGCCGCCACGCGACCATGCGATCGCGCACTTCGTCGCAGCGGTGCCCGCGGCGAACCTCGTGCCGCGCGTGTCACGCGAGGTAGGCATCGCGGAAGGCCGCATCCGATCGGTGCCGCGAGAGGTCGAAGCACATTATCTCTCGGGCATTCGTGAACTGCTTTTGGCGCCCCGCGTGCGGCCGGAGCTTTCCGTCGTTTACACGCCTCTTCACGGAGTCGGCTTTGCGCTCGTGAACCGCGCGATGAAGGAGTCGGGCTTCGGGGAAATGACGCCGGTGCCCGAGCAGGTCGAGCCTGACCCAGGCTTTCCCACCGCGCCTTTTCCAAATCCGGAAGAAAAAGGCGTTCTCGATCGTGCCGTCGCGCTCGCCCGCAAAAGCGGCGCGGACCTCGTGCTCGCCAATGATCCCGACGCCGATCGGCTCGCCGTTGCGGTCAGAAACGACGCCGGTGAGTTCGTGCAGCTTTCCGGCAATCAGGTAGGCGTGCTGATCGGGCACTATCTTCTCACTGCCGACCCACGGCGCGACGCGCGAGCCGTGATCGCCAGCATCGTGTCTTCTCCGATGCTCGGTGAAATCGCGCGTCAACTCGGCGTACACTACGAAGAGACGTTCACCGGGTTCAAGTGGATAGCGAATCGTGCCATGGAGCTTACCCGCGAGGGAAAGCGCTTCGTGTTCGGATACGAGGAAGCGCTCGGGTATTGCATCGGCGATCTTGTGCGTGACAAGGACGGCGTGAGCGCCGCAGTGCTGTTTGCGGAGATCGCCTCCGTATGCCGGCAGCGCGGAAGCTCGGTGTTCGCATATCTGTGCGAGCTGTACCGGCGCTATGGTCTCTACGCGAGCCGCCAACGCAGCGTCATACTCCCCGGAATCGACGGCGCAGCGCGCATCGATTCACTGATGAAAGCGCTGCGCGAGTCGCCCCCTGACGGCGTCGGAGCTCGGCGCGTGATCGAGCGGCGCGATTATGCGGCGCGCCTCGCGGTGGGTGGCGATGGCAGCCAAAGCGCGCTCCGGTTGCCGCAGAGCGACGTACTCGCTTACGCGCTCGAGGGGGACACACGGGTCATCGTTCGGCCAAGCGGCACCGAACCGAAGATCAAGTGCTATTTCGACCATCGCGAGCCTGTCGCGCAGGATGAGCCCATCGCCGCAGCCGAGCAGCGCGCGTCTTCGGAGCTCGTAAGCGTCGAGCAAGCCCTTGTTTCGATGTTTCCTCTGCTTCGGTGATCTCGCGCGGAAAGCGGAGTACAACATCGACGATTTGGGCACCTCGACCTCCAACGAAACGTCGCCGGCGGCGCCTGGGCGCGCGGGGTGGCTCAAGCTGCTCGGGGTGGCGGTGGTATGGATCGCCGTGGGGCGATATCTGCCGATCGTCCTCTGGCACGCGTTGCCGCGGGTGCTTCTCGATTCGTTGACGTTGCCCATCTACAACATGCTCTGTCAGGTGATCACGACGGGGTTCGGCTTCGGACTCGCATGGATCCTCTTTCGGCAACCGCGTGCCCTACTGGGGCTGAACAAGCCCTCCGGTTGGCACCTCCTCGTGACGGCTCTGCTCGCGCCGGCGATCTTCGTATTGGCTTCATCGGTCGCCCTGAAGATCGCGGAGCCGTACCTGCTCGAGGAGCTCGCAACGCAGGGGGCTGGGGCTTCGCGAAGGAATGCGGGCGCCTTTGGAAAGGCCATTACCCAAGCGCCGGTGGTCGTAACGATGTTGTGGGGAGCAGTGCTCGCCGCCATCGCCGAAGAGATGATGTTTCGAGGGCCCCTGTTTTCTCTCTTGCAGGACGGGACTTCGGCGCTGCTCGCCCGGCGGCGAGATCCAGCGTCCGAACCCCGCGAGTCGAAGCAAGACCGCTGGATCGCGGGCAGCGTCGCCATCGTCGTCGCGGCAGCGGCATTCGGGACGATGCATGCCGATATGAAGGGGAGCGTCGGCATCGTGCGGGTCGTTTCTGCAACGTGCCTCGGTGTCGCCTGCGGCACCGCGAGATTCCTGAGCGGCACGGTGTTGCTCTCGATGCTGCTCCATTTCGTCTACAACACGATTTCGCTCGGCGTTGGACGAGGCTGGTTCAACGGATTGTCGGAGCCGATCTTGTTGGTCGTGCCCAATCCATTGCTGGTAGCAGCCATTGCGGGTGTGATGCTGGCAGTCGGGATCAGGGTGGCGCGGTACGCTTCCAGCGGTAAAGCGTGATCGACGAAAGCAAGAACAGGCACGCGCCGAAATAGGCGGGTGCTCCCGCCGAGGGCGATCGGCGGCTCCATTCGATGTCGAGCAGGGCGCCCTGCGCCACGATCTGAACGACGAGCAGCCACCCGGCATGGACGCCCCAGGCGACGAGACCACCCGGGCCATCCTGCCAGACCAGAGCCAAAAAAAGTCCCATACTGGCGACGAGAAGGAGCGATTCGATGCGAACGCCAGGTTCCGTCGTCCAGGGAGCGACCGCGAGCACCGTCGAGAAACCAATCGACCATCGAGGTGGAATGCGTCCCCGGGTGAGGGCGAGGGGGATCCCGCGCAGCAAGAGCTCGTCGCGAAAGGCGTAGGCAGCCGTGCGAAAAGCGCCGAGGCTGAATCCGATTGCGTGCCAGTGCCCCCACCGGACGCGCGCCGTGTGCGTCACGGCGGCCGCGCCGATCATCACCCACCCGAGTGCCACGCCGAACGCAATCGCGGCGAGTGCCCGCAGGGCAGGACGGATCGCCGATAACCGCCCCTCGGAATCGGACCAGCGCGCTTTGAGCCGCTGGGCCCACCAATCGAGCCAAAGGGCACCCATAACGACGGCGAGGAGCGGTCGCGTCGCGAACAGCACCTCGAGCGACCGCAGACCGACGGCTGCCGCGAGAAGCTTGGCGCCGGCCCACTTCAAGGCGTGCACGTCTTCGAGACGCAACGTCGTCATTCGAGCACGATCAGCTTCACTCCACCTTCGATCGTATCGCCGGCGCGCACCAGCACGTCGCGCACCTCGGCAGCGCGCGTTGCCCGAAGCTCGTTTTCCATTTTCATCGCCTCGATGACCACGAGGGGCGCCCCAGTTTCGACGTGGTCGCCCGCTGCGACGAGCACGCGAACGATTCGCCCCGGCATGGGCGCGACCAACGAATCCCCCCCTTTCGCGGTGTCTGCGCGTCCGAGCGATGGCTCGGCTCGCGTGCGTTCGGTCTCGATTCTCGCTTCGCCGCGGCAGCCGAGCGCGGCGTAACCCACCTTGGGAGCCGTCGCATCCAACACCAAGTCGACGACGCGGCCGTCGATGAGAAGCGACACCGCCGCGCCCGCGGCGACGGCATCCACCTTCGAACGGTTTCCCTCCACGCGCACGTCCCAGCTGCCGCCTGCGAGCGCCGTCACATCGACTGCGATCTCCCGTCCACCGAGCCCGACGAAGTAGCGCACCGTTACCTCACCGCCCTGATCGCGCGGAAAATCGAACAGGGAGTCGGGGAAGCGGAGAAATTTGTTGTTGATTGACCTCTGTCTTCACGTTGAACGACTCGTCGTGCAAGATTGCGCAAAACGCAATGTCATTGGTTTTCATTCAAGAGAAAACTCCCCGCTTCCCAGACTCCCTGTAAACAAACACCTTGGCGGGGCGGAGGTCGTCGGCGGCGAGCGAGGAGGCGGTATGAACCGCGCCTTCGAGCTCCGATAGCGATGCAGAGGGATCGAGAGGGGGGCCCAGGCGGACGGCGACGCGCGTGAAAGGGAGGGGGATGCGAAAATGGTCCCACGCCTTTTCGAGCGTGACCGCACGCGCGCAGGCGCTGCCCATGGGGACGAGGACGCCCGACGAGAGGCGGGCGGCGGCGCGGGCGCCGGGCGCCGCGCGATGGCGAGGTCCTCGCGGCCCATCGACGGCGAAGGCGGCATCTGCGCCGCAACGCAGCCGGCGGACGATGGCGAAAAGTCCACGCGCGCCGCCATGCGAGCTCGAACCTCGCTCGATCGCGAGACCCTGCAGCGCCAGTGCGCGCGCTTGCATCTCTCCGTCGGCGGAGTGACTGACGAGGGCCGCCGTCGGCCGGCGCCGTTTCCAGCGCAGAAGGGGGAGCTGATCCCCGTGCCAGAAACAAAGGAGCCAGGGGCGTCGATCGGCTGGGTCGAGCGCCTCGTCGATGCGCAGCGATACCCTGAGCGTGGCAAGATAAATGCGGGCGACAAACCCGA
>DASWDH010000479.1:0-20347 GCA_036395495.1 Polyangiaceae bacterium | reverse complement strand
GCGGAGCGGCAGGAGCGACGGATGGCGGGATGCTCGATGCCTCCGACGCCGGCGAAGGGGGCGCAGCGGATAGCGGTGCAGATGCCTCGATGGATACGAGCAGCGCGGACGCGGCGGGCGCGGGCGGTGCGCCCGACGCCGCCCCGGATATTTCGATCGACGCCGCACCCGATGACGCGACAGGGACCGGCGCCGACGACGCCGCAACCGACGTCCTGGCGGACGCGACCGGTACAGGAGGAGAGGACGCGAGCGACAGCGCGACAGCCGTCGAGACCGGCACGGAAGATGCGGCGGTCGACGCCGGATCAGACGCTGCCGATTCCGGGACCCAGTCGAAGGTGCAGACGCTGAAAGTCTACGACACGGCCAACGAGACCAAGTGGGCCGTCCAGACCGACTTCGAGATCGGGGTCAAACCCTGGGGGGACCGCACGTTCACTGTCGCCTCCTTCGACGCGGGCGACAGCGGAGCGACTCTGCTCGGCAAGGACTGGATTCAAACAGCCAATGCATCCAAGCTTTACAACCCCGATAGCGGCGTGCTCGCCGAGGCCACGATCACACTGAACGGCATCGTCAACGTGTACTTGATCGTCGATCGGCGCGCGATAACAGCCATCAACCCGACGATGAACGGCTGGACCATTACCAGCTTCCACATGGGAATCGCCGAGAGCGCGACGACAACCCGTCCATTCGATGTTTACGTCAAGATGGCTCAGACGGGTAATGTCGACTTGCCCATCCAGAACTCCAACACGCTCAACTACTTCGTGATTCTCGAGTGAAGTACGACGAGAGGGACGGCTCACTCCAGGCCGAGCTCGGCCAAGAGGTGGCGAATCATGATCGCCACCTCGCGCTCGCGCTGTTCGCAGAATGTCTTGAAGGCCTCGACCGTCCATAGCGCGGGGTCGTGCGGAATGAGGTGGCTCGTCAGCTCTCTCGGGTCGACATGCTGGAGGTACAGCTCGGGAGCGGCATCGCCGATCAACTCGTTGTCGGAGCGGGCGAGGAGGGTGAGATTGCCCAGCCGATCGGGGACGTACTCGTTGTCGCGGTCCGCGTAGCGATCGAGTAGGGCGCGCGGGAAGAGACCGCGCACTTCGAGCGGCTCCTCGGTTCGGTTGATGAGCTTGCCGCCGGGAAAGGACCGCGCGTCGCGCTTGGCGAAATGGATCAGGAGGGCCAGCGCGCACGCGAAAGTTGGCCATCTGCCCGGTCAGCCGCGCCGCCGCCAGATCGCCGGGGCGAAGTCGCACGCCCTGTTGATTGAGGCGAGCAAAGATCTCGATGACGTTGTCGTCATTGGCGTCGGCGTCGATCTCGTAGGCGATGATTTCCGCCTGCAGGACGGCGTTTCGGATGGCGTTCGCTCGATCGAGGGCGCGAAAGAAAAGCTCGTCGCCCGGGGTCAGCCACTCTCCGAGCGCCCGCTGCACGGCGAGGCTCTCGTTGCCGCCGCGCACCCCCTCGAAAAGCACCTCTGCCGGCACCAGCAGCCCGTCCTTCATGCGGCGGTGCAGACCACGGGAGCGCAGGTGGAACGGGTTTTCGACCCACTCGTCCTCCGGCGAGAGGGATACCAAAAGGTCGGGGTCGGGCGTGGTGCGATTGCGAATTCGGCTGCGAAACAGCACGCGGAAAATCGACGTCAGTCGCTGCTGCCCGTCGAGCACGAAAAGAGACCCGGACTGGATGGGGACCGGCGGCTCGGATTCGCCGCGCCCGGTGACCGAATCGGGCGGGCACAGATCCCACGGCCGGGTGGAAAACGGCGGTTCGGGGCCTTCCCACGTCGGCTCCCAAAGGAGGAGCGCGCCCACCGGATACGAGCGATAGAGCGAGTCGTGCAAGGCTCGCACCCGATCGGCCGACCACACGAAACCGCGCTGCAAGTCCGGCAGGTGCAGCCGCCCGTCGCGCTTCAAAGAGGCGAGACTGGCGATCCTCCAGGGCGCTGCCCGCAAATGGAGACGGCTCGGCTCCGGCATGGGCGGCAGAATTGCATGCAAGCGCCGTGAGATCCACCGCTGACCCTGTGGTATGAGCGGAGGCTCGATGAAGAGATGGGCATGGGGTGCGCTGGTCCTGCTGCTCGGCGCGAGCGCCGCCCTCTTGTGGACGTTCACGCCGCAGCGACTCACGGTGTCGACCGAGCCACTGGGCGCGCTGCCCAAAGCGGAGCCACCTGGCGAGATGACGCTCTCCGGGCTTCCGACCGGAGCGATGCATTCCAGAGCCGGCTTCGCCTACCGGGGTGGCTCGCTGTCCGAGTCGCGCGATTTCACGATGACCGCGGCACTCATCCAGCACCCGCGCGGCGATCTCCTGATCGACACCGGCTTCGGGCGCGGCGTCGATGCGCACTTTCGCGCGATTCCCTGGGTGTTGCGCACGCTCAGCACCTATGTACGCGGCACACCGGCTGCCGACCAGCTGGCCTCGGCAGGCTACGATCTGGGCCGGCTCGCCGGCGTCGTGATCACCCACGCGCATTGGGATCATGTGAGTGGTCTGCCCGACCTGCCGGGGGTGCCGGTGTGGATGAACGCCGACGAGCGCCGCTTCGTCGAGAGCGGCCACAGGATGGGGGCACTCATGCGAAGCTTCGGCCCGCTCGCCATCGAGGAGTACCGCTGGGATGGCGGAGCGTACCTCGGCTTCCCACGCAGCCACGACGTGTGGGGCGACGGTTCGGTGGTGCTGGTGCCGGCCCCGGGTCATACGCCCGGCTCGGTGATTGTCTTCGTCGCTTTGCCTTCCGGGGCCCGGTACGCTTTTCTAGGCGACCTCGTGTGGCAGCGCGAAGGGATCGACCTGCCGGCCGAAAGACCATGGCCCTCGCGCGAGACCGTAGACGCCGATGCGGCGGACGTCCGCGAGAACATCGCACGAGTGGCCCGCGTACATGCCCAGTTTCCGGACATCGTGATGGTACCCGGCCACGACGCTCGCGCCTCGGCCGAGATGCCTCGGTTTCCTGGCAGGCGTAACTGAGCCCCCGCTCCAACATCCGCCGGAAGTCAGTGTGGTGTCAAATGGTGAGCCGATCGCGCGTCGTCCGGCGACCTTCATTCCAATCGACGTCGCCGTTAAGGCAATCGCGATAGCGCACATGCGATGGCCGTAACCTCAGGGGGAACGCAAGGAGCCTCTGCATGTTCGACGCCACTTCCTTTCGATTCCGACTTACGACCCGGCGAGGTATGAGCAAAGCCGTTCTGCTCTTGCTCGCGATGGTCCTCGCCTTCGCGCAATGTACGAGATCGACCTACGTCGACGAGAACGAGGCCACCAAGGGTAGCTTCGTCACGGTCCCGACGTCGTTCGTCGACACGCTGGTCGCCAGCGGTCTCTCCAACCCGACGCTGATGGAGATCGCTCCCGATGGGCGGATCTTCGTTTCGGAACAGGGTGGCAAGCTTCGGGTGATCAAGAATGGCACCCTTTTGTCTTCGCCGTTTCTCAGCGTGACCGTCAACTCGAGCGGCGAACGCGGGCTTCTCGGTATCGCGTTCGACCCCAACTTTGCGACGGACAAGTTCGTTTACATCTACTACACCGCGACGTCGCCGAGCATCCACAACCGCGTGAGCCGGTTCACGGTCTCCTCCACGAACCCCGACCTGGCCGCCGCCGGTAGCGAGCAGGTTCTTTTGGACTTGAACAACTTGGGCGACTCCGGATTCCACAATGGCGGCTCCATCCACTTCGGACCGGACGGCAAGCTCTACATTTCGGCGGGCGAGAACACGATCAGCTCCAATGCGCAGAGCCTGTCGACCTTGCTCGGCAAGATGCTGCGTATCAATAAGGACGGCTCCATCCCGTCCGACAATCCGTTCGTGTCGAGGACCACAGGAAAGAATCAGGCCATCTGGGCGATGGGGTTGCGAAATCCCTTCACTTTCGCTTTCCAGCCGGGCACCGGGAGGATGTTCATCAACGACGTGGGCGCCAACTCGTTCGAGGAGATCAACCAGGGGATGGCCGGGGCGAACTATGGATGGCCGACCACCGAAGGCCCCACCTCCGATTCTCGCTTCAAGACGCCGTTCTTCTCCTATAGCCACAGCTCCGGGTGCGCGATCGTCGGCGGAGCGTTCTACAATCCGGTGAACTTTCGCTTCCCGTCGGACTACGCGGGAGATTACTTTTTCGCCGACCTCTGCGAAGGCTTCATCAAACGTATCGACGTCAGCACGAAATCGGTTGCGACGTTCGCGACGGGCATCAATCGTCCGACCGACTTGAAGGTGGGGGCGGACGGGGCTCTCTACTATCTGGCTCGCGGCTCGGGCGCCGTGCGCAAGGTGTCTTTCAACAACACCCAAGCACCGGCCATCGTAGAGCAGCCGGCCAACCTCACCGCGGCGCTCGACGATCAGGCAAGCTTCACGGTGGTGGCCTCCGGAGCGGCCCCGCTCGCGTACCGATGGCAACGCGACGGTGTCGACATTGCCGGGGCGACGGCGCCGACGTTCAGCTTCGAGCCCGTCACCCTCGCCGATAACGGCGCCCGGTTCCGCTGCATCGTGAGCAACGCCTCGGGAACCGCGACCAGCAGCGAAGCTACGTTGACGGTCCTCGATAACCATCGCCCGACCGCAACCATCACCGAGCCCCCCGCCGGCACGACGTATGTCGGAGGGCAGACCATCAACTATGCCGGTGCGGCGAGCGATCCGGAAGATCTCGACCTTCCGGACAGCGCTTTCACCTGGCAGGTCGATTTGTTCCACGACGATGGCAATCTTCATTCCCACCCGTTCGTTCAACCGACGACGGGTTCCAGGACCGGCTCTTTCGTCACCTATACGGTCGGGGAGCCTTCTTCCAACGTCTGGTATCGCATCTCGCTCACGGTGACCGATTCGGCGGGCCTCGCAGAGCAGAGCTTCGTCGACGTCTTCCCCGTCAAGGCGAACGTCACCTTGGCCACCGACCCGCCGGGGCTCACGCTCAATCTCGACGGCGTTCCCGGCACCGCCCCCAAGACGTTCACCGGGGTCGTCGGCGTCGTCCGCAATCTCGAGGCCGTGTCGCCGCAAATCGTGGGCGGCACGACCTTCGAGTTCGTTTCGTGGTCGGACGGCGGGGCGAAGAACCACGACATTTCCACCCCCCCGACGGACACGACGTTCACGGCCACGTTCCGCGAGCTGCCGACGCAGATCTTCGAAGCCGAAACGGCCCTCTTCTCCGGCCCCATCGTGACCACGAATCATCCCGGTTTCACGGGTTCGGGATACTTGGATTTTCAGAATTCGTCAGGCGACTTCGTGGAGTGGACGGTGAACGCCCCTTCGTCGGGGAGCGCTCCGCTCGAAATCCGCTACGCCAATGGGTCGACATCGACGATCCAGGTGAGGATTACGGTGAACGGCACGACCGTGAACAGCGGCCTTTCGCTTCCATCGACGGGCGCTTGGGGCAACTGGGGCGTCGTCGACTTTGCGGCTGTGCTCAATGCGGGCACCAACAAGATACGTGCCACCACCATTGGCGTCGGGCAGCCCAACGTCGATCATTTGAAAGCAACGCTCGTCGCCAGCGGGCCGCCGGTCATCGGTCAACAGCCCGCAAGCATCACCGTGGCCGACGGGGGCACGGCCACCTTCTCGGTATCGGCGAGCGGAGCCGTCCCGCTGACGTATCAATGGCAGCGCGGCGGCCTCGATATATCGGGCGCGACTGGCCCGTCATTCACGTTGAGTCCGGTGAGCAGCGCGGACGACGGCGCTCGTTTCCGCTGCGTCGTCAGCAACGCCGAGGGAACGACCGCCAGCAACGAAGCCATGCTCACCGTGGGCACCGCAACGCAGCTGCTCGAAGCTGAGACCGCATTGTTTTCCGGTCCGATCGTGACCACCAATCACCCCGGCTTCACGGGTTCGGGATATTTGGATTTCCAGCATTCGACGGGCGACTTCGTGGAATGGACGGTGAACGCCGCCTCGGCAGCAACGATCCCGCTCCAGATCCGCTACGCGAACGGTTCGAGCACGACCATCGAGCTCTCCATCGAAGTCAACGGTACCATCGTGAACAGCGGGCTCTCGCTGCCGTCCACCGGCAGCTGGGAGAACTGGGGGGTCGTCGACTTTGCGGCTGCCGTCCCCGCGGGCACGATCAAGCTTCGTGCGACGACGATCGGCGTGGGGCAGCCCAACGTCGATCACTTGAAGATCAACTGAGGCTCGGCAACCCGACGGCGCATTCGCAGCTGCGCTCATCACGACGATCTCCCGCCTCGAGCCCAGCCGCGAGAAATTGCGCGACGCTATCGATCAGGAAGTCATCCCGTTCGTAGAACTGAACGGCGTGGGCGGCGGGCGGGCGGCCGGACGAGCAGAGCGGCTCCAGGCGTGCCGGTCCTCGCTCGTAAGCTGAGGGAATTTCACTACATTGGTCAAGTCTTCGTCCCGTCCACGCACCGGCGCTCGGAGGCCCGAAGCGGTGCGTCCGCTTAGTATCGGCCGCGACATGCGACATGGCCGGCGCAAAGAGGCTTGGGCGCGGTTTGAGCGGGGACCGGAGCCTTGGTCTGACGGGGGTGGCGTGTGGCTGCCGTAACCGGTCGCCGCTGAAGCATCTCGCAAGCGACGGTGATCGTGACGGGTGGTGTCGCTCAACATTTATTGCGAATCTGTGCAGATCGTGGCTCCGCGCCTTTGCAACAACGAGCCGATGTGCGATGAACTTGGGATGCGTGGTCCTCTCCATTCGGAGCGCCGCCATGGTGGCGCCGTGTGGATTGTCGGCGTTCTGGCGGCGTCGGTCGCCTGTTCTTCGAGCGATCCCGCCGCGTCGCAGCCAACGTCGGATCCCGAATCGCCCGACGCGTCTCCGGCCGATGCTTCGACTGGCGACGCGGCGCCGCCGCCCTTTCAAGCAGAACCGCCCTCGGTCTACGTCGCCAAAGTGAAGAACGTGCTCGTCGGTTTGCCGCCGACGCAAGGCGAGGTGAACCAGGTCGAGGCCGATCCGGCGCAATTGAAGACACTCATCGGCGGATGGATGCAGCTTCCGGCGTATCAGCAAAAAATGATTCGGTTCTTCGAGCTCGCCTTTCAGCAGACTCAAATTTCTACCCAGGATTTCGCCGATCAGGCCTACCCGCGCCAGATTGGCTTCAACAACTCGACCATTCCGCTGCTCATCCAGAACACGCAAGAGAGCTTCCCCCGCACGATGCTGCAGCTCACCGCCGACGGACATCCCTTTCGGGAAGCGACGACCACGCGGCAGCTCATGATGACGACGGCGCTGAAGGAGCTTTACGCTTTTCTCGATATCTGGGAGGTCGATGACAACGGAAGGGTGACCGACCGCTTTCGGCAAGCGAATCCCGGATTGGCGATCACGGTGGGAGCGGCGCAAGGTCCGATTCCGATGTCCGAGACGCTCGATCCCGCCAGTCCGAATTACATGCATTGGTACGATCCCGACGTGGCCACCGCCAACGCGCAAACCGCGGGCTGCGCCAGCGATCCGATCGTTTACCCACCGAGCGGCATGACGTTGCATTTTCTGCTCTACGGATCGCTCGATAACCGTAGAGCAGTGGGAGGTGTCGCCTGTCAGCAGTTCGGCGGCACCGCCGCCGCACCGCAGCTCACGCTCGACGATTTCAACGACTGGAAGATGGTGACGATCCGCGCGCCCAAGGAGGGCGAAGCGATCAGCCGTTTCTACGATCTTCCCGCCTTGCGCTCGGCCGGCGAGATGATCCTCTCCATCCCGCGCGTCGGGTTCCAGAGCACGCCGGCGTTCTTTGCGAACTGGCAAACGAACATCAGCAATCAGATGCGCGTCACGCTGAACCAGACGCTCGTCGTCGCGCTCGGCTCCTCCGTCGACGGCACCGACACGACGACGACGCCGGGTACGCCGCTTCCCGGCCTCGACACGACCCATGCGTCGTCAGGGGAGTGCTTTTATTGTCACCAGACGCTCGACCCGCTCCGGTCCATCTTCTCCGCCAATTACTCGTGGAACTATCACAATCAACTCGATCCCGCGTTGACCGCCCAGAAGGGGCTGTTCTCCTTCCGCGGCGTGATTCAGCCGGTCACCACCATCGACGACTTCGGCAAAGCTCTGGCCGAGCATCCACTCTTCGCCGAAGCCTGGGTGCAGAAGCTCTGCTACTACGTGAACTCGTCGCCCTGCCTGGCCAGCGATCCCGAGTTTCAGCGGATCGTCGGACTGTTCCGCAGCTCGAACTACGGCTGGAACACGCTGGTGACTGAGCTCTTGTCGTCGCCACTGACGACCAGCGCCGCCCGCACGCAAACGGTCGCCGACGGGGGAGAAGTCATCGCCGTGTCGCGACGCGACCACCTCTGTGCGGCGCTCGACAACCGCCTCGGGTTCACCGACGTCTGCGGTCTCAACGTCGTCAAAAGAAGGCAGCAGCAGGCCTTGATTCCGTCGATCGCGACGGGGCTTCCCTCCGACGGCTATGGCCGTGGATCGACGGCACCGGTGCTGCCGAACGAGCCGACCCTGCTCTATCGTGCGGGTACCGAAAACATTTGCGCCGCGGTGGCGACGCAGGTCATCGACGTTCCCGAGATGAAACAGGTGCCGAACGTCAAGCAGTGGTCCAGCGCACAGCCCGACGCTGCCATCGCCGATTTCGTGACCACGATCATGGCGCTGGTTTCTTCCGATCCCCGATCGGCGCCGGCCACGGCACTGCTCAAAGCGCACTTTTCGACGGCCGTCGAACAGGGAGCCACCCCTTCCGACGCCCTGAAGTCCACCTTCGTGGCAGCTTGCCTTGCGCCTTCATCGGTTTCGATTGGATTCTGAGGAGAGATGCCGTGATGATTTCCCGCCGCGACGCCATTCTGTCGACGCTCTTCGGCGCCGGCCTCGTCGGGCTTCGCGCTCTGTCGACGGGCCTGCCCGTTTCCCTCTTGCTGAATCCACGGCGCGCATTGGCGGCGATTCCGCCCGCGGGGTGCGCGGTGAAGGACAAAGCGCAATACATCATTTTCAACACGTCTGGCGCCGGAGATCCCATCAACGCCAGCGTGCCCGGAACCTACGAGGATCCCAACATCGTCCATAGTCCAGATCCGACGATGGCGCCGGGGTCCTTGACGATCGCCGGGCAGACGTTCACCGCAGCGGCGCCATGGGCCACGCTTCCGCAAGCCGTGCTCGATCGCACCTGCTTTTGGCATCTCATGACCAACACCCCCATCCATCCGAAGGAACCGGATGTTCTGAAGCTCATGGGGGTGACCAATGCGGGCGAGATGCTTCCTTCGCTCCTCGCTCAGCAGCTCGCGCCTTGTTTGGGTACGATTCAATCGCAGCCCATCAGCGTCGGCGCAACCACGCCGGCCGAGGGACTGAGCTACGGGGGAGCCGCGCTTCCGATCATCCCCGCCCTCGCGCTCAAGTCCACACTCACCAGTGCCCCGGGGCCGCTCACCAATTTGCAGCCGCTGCGGGACCAGACGCTCAAGCAGCTCTATGACCTTTACAAGAATGGCGCCACGCCCGCGCAGAAGGCCTACATCGATTCACTCGTCACGTCGCAAAATCAGGTGCGCAACATCAAACAAGATCTGCTCGATGCGCTCGGCTCGATCAAGGACAACAGCGCCGCGTCCCAGGTTCTCGCGGCAGTCACCCTGATTCAGATGAGCGTCACGCCGGTCATCGCGATCCACATCCCGTTCGGCGGCGACAACCATCGCGACATCGGTCTCGCCACGGAGACGGCGCAAACGGTTTCCGGCGTCGCGACGATCGCCGCGCTCATGCAGCAGCTTGCCGCAGCGGGGCTTTCCGATCGCGTGAGCTTCGTCTCACTCAATGTCTTCGGGCGGACGATCGGTCCAGGCAATACCGACGGCCGTCAGCACAACGAGAATCACCAGGTCTCGATCACCATCGGCAAGCCCTTCCGCGGCGGCGTCGTCGGCGGCGTCGTGCCCGTCCGCAAAGACTTTGGCGCGTTGGCCATCGATTCGAAAACGGGTCGTGGTACGGCGAGCGGCGACATCCCCGCACTGCAAACGCTGGCGTCGTTCGGCCGCACGATGCTCGCCGGGGTGGGCGTGGACTCGACGGTCATCGGCGCGCAGATCACGTCGGGGCAGGTGATCGCCGGGGCGCTGGTATAAGCATCAGAACCTCGGCCAGCCACGTTTCGCTGCAGCGTCGATCTACTGCGTCACGGCGACGGGCGACAACGCCCGGCGGGTTCGGGCTCGGATTCGTTCCTCCGAACGCGAAAGCCTGCGCGCCGACGAACTCGGGCTTGTCGCTGAATTCTCTGTCGCTGCCGGATTTCCCGTCATTTGGCGGTGGTCCTACGGCAGGTCCTCTGGGTATTGCTCGCGCGCGCGATTTGGGCGATTTTCGTCCAGCGGGGGGCAATCCCCGGTCGGCCCCGCGTGGAAACTCGCACTCGAGCATTCGGGAAATGCCGCGCGATCCCGAGAGGAACGAATACACGATATTGGACCTCCTCCAGGAGGGGGCCACGACGGTGCTCTATCGCGGCATTCGGCGCAGCGATCGATCTTCGGTGATCTTGAAGACGACCCGCTCGGATCGCCCGACGCTACGAGACACCGAGCGGCTCCGCCACGAGTACGAAATCAGCCGCTCGCTCGGTGATCTCTCGGCCGTCGTGAAGGTCGAGGCATTCGAGGCGTCGCACGGCGAAGCGCCCACGCTGGTGCTCGAAGATTTCGGTGGCGAAACGCTCCACGGGCTGTTGCCACAACGGATTCCCATCGATCGGTTCTTGCGCCTCGCGATCGCGCTCGCGCGTGGTCTCGCCGCCATTCACGCGCGCAACATCGTTCATAGGGACATCAACCCGCGAAACATCGTCGTCAACGCGGCGACGGGAGACGTCAAAATCACCGATTTTGGGCTTGCGGCCTATGCTCAGGACGACCCCGCTTCCAACGAGGCGCCCGCCATCGTCGAAGGAACCCCTGCCTATATGTCTCCCGAGCAGGCAGGGCGCTTGAATCGACCCGTTGGCCCGGCGTCCGATCTCTACTCGCTCGGGATTACCCTGTACGAATTGCTCATCGGCGTGCTTCCCTTCGTCGCCACGGATCTCGTGGAGTGGGCGCATGCACACATCGCTCGCTCGGCCGTTTCGCCATCCGAGCTGCGAGCAGACGTGCCGGCGGTCCTCTCGTCGATGGTCATGAAGCTCATCGCCAAAGTTCCAGAGGAGCGCTATCCGAGCGCCGCAGCACTCGCGCAAGACCTGGAGAACTGCTCAAAACAATGGGAGTCGACCGGACGGATCGAGCCCTTCGTCCTGGCTTCCCACGAAAGCTCCGACCGATTTCGCATCCCGAGCACCTTGTACGGTCGAGGCCCGATTCTAGCGGAGCTCTTGCGAGCCTACGACGAAGTCGCCCGAACCGGCACCCCGCAATGGGTTGTCGTTTGGGGAGCGCCCGGCGTGGGGAAGTCAGCGCTGGTCGGTGAGCTCCGGAAACCCATTCTGGCCAAGGGAGCCGGCTTCCTCTCCGGCAAGTTCGACACCTACACACGCGATCGACCTTATGCCGCATTCATCCAGGCTTTCGACGAGCTCATACGACGGGTTTTTACGCAATCCGACCAGCGTATCGGGGAGTTCGGTGAGCAGCTCGAACGAGCTCTCGGCGCGCACGCAGCCCTTCTCACCGATCTCTTTCCTCGTCTGGAGGCCATCCTGGGCAAGAGATCGCCTGTGCCCGACCTTCCCATCCGCGATGCCCAGAACCGTCTTCACTTGGCCTTCCGCCAATTCGTCGGATTTTTTGCGAACGAACAGCACCCATTGGTCCTGTTCCTCGATGACATGCAGTGGGCCGACGGCCCGAGTCTCGAGCTCGTCCAGCACCTCGTTGCGCACCCCGACACAGGTCACCTCTGGCTCGTGGGAGCTTGTCGCGACAACGAAGGACGTCCCGCCGCTCTCTTGTCCTCGCTCGAGCAGGCGCGCGCTCTCGGCGTGAAAGTGCGGCGAATCGCTCTCGGCGCGCTCGAACCCGAGCACGTGCAAACACTCGTGAGCGATACGATCCACGTGAAACGCGAAGAAGCGCAACCGCTATCGGAAATCGTTCATGAGAAAACCGCGGGGAATCCGTTCTTCGTCATTCAGTTCTTGAACGAGCTGCACCACGACGGCTTGCTTCATTTCCATCCGCCGGCAGGCGCTTTTCGCTGGGACCTCGAGGAGATCCGCAGGCGCGAATATGCCGATAACGTGCTCGATCTGATGGTTGCAAAGCTGGATCAGCTTCGAACGCCGACGCGCGAAGCGGTGACCGTCTCGGCCTGCTTGGGGAACACGGCCGATCCCGAGCTCGTCGCCTCGATCCTCGAGCGGCCCCGGACGGCGATTCATACCGAGCTCGGCGAGGCGGTGAACGACCGTTTGATGGAGCATCGGAGAGGGCGCTACGTGTTCCTCCACGATCGCATTCGACAAGCAGCGTACTCGCTGCTTGCGAACGACGAACGGGCGCGCATGCACCTTCGAATCGGCCGCGTGCTCATTGCTCACACGCCGCCAGCTGCCATAGAAGACAGACTCTTCGAAATCGCCGGTCATTTGACCAAGGCCATCGAGCTCGTCGACGCGCCCGAAGAGCAGCAAGCTTGGGCACGGTTGTTTTTCATGGCCGGCCGAAAAGCCAAAATGACGACCGCCTATCACACCGCGGCCGCCTTCTTCGCTTCGGGAAGAGCGCTCGTGGCTCGCCATGATTGGAACGCCAGTAGCGAGCTCGTATTTCTCCTTCACCTCGAAGGAGCGGAATGCGGGTGGCTCGGCGGGGATTTCGCGGACTCCGAGCAATTGATCACGACACTGCTGCTGAAAGCTCGGACGAAGCAGCAGACGCTCGCCATTCTGGAAGTGCAAACCAAGCTGCTGGCCGTGCAGGGGCACATGGAGAAAGCCGCCCAGACCGGGCTCGAGGCTCTGCGGCTCTTCGGGATTCACTGGCCTCTGCACCCGACCGACTCAATGGTCGAAGACGCCCGGCAGGCCGTCTTCGAAGCGCTCGGCGATCGGAGCATCGAAAGCCTGATCGATCTGCCGCGCGTCTCCCATGCAGAGACGAGCGACATCTTGAGAATCGCCGCAAACGTCGTGGATGCGGCCGGCTACTCGGATCCCAAGCTGTCTTCGCTGATGGCCTGCTTCATCGTGCAGACCAGCCTCACGCAGGGCAACGACAAGAGTTCCCCGGTCGGCTACGTGCTCTTCGCCCAGAACCTCATACAGGCCCTCGGTCGGTACGGCGAAGCCTACCGCTTCGCTGCGCTCGCCCGCGATCTCGTCGAGCGCCACCAGATCGCCGTGCACAGAGCCAAGGTCCGATTCGTGCTGGGAGCCACGATCGCTCCATGGACGAAGCCATATCGGGTAGGCCGCGACGACGTCGAAGTTGCCTTCCGAGCGGGCGTCGAGACCGGTGACCTCTTGTGGGCCGCCTACACCTGTGGCGTGCTGGTGTCTTTTGCCCTCGTGGCCGGCGCCCCGCTGGCAGAAGTGGATCGTGATGCCGAGAAGCAACTGGAGTTCGCCCGCCGAACGAAGTTCGAAGAGGAGATCGATTACCTGATTGCGCTGCAGCGATGCGCCAAGAATCTTCGGGGGCTGACCGATGGCTTGTCGAGTTGGAGCGGCGACGATTTCGATGAGGCATCGTTCGAGGCACGGGTCGCGAGGCAGCGCATTCCCATCGTTCGTTGCCTTTACGAGACCTTGAAAACGCAAGCGCGCGTGCTCTCGGGCGATCTCGAGGAGGCGGTGACCGCCGCAGGAAAAGCGAGAGAGCTCGTCTGGAGCATGCCGTCGTACTTCATGGTGCCCGAGGTCTACTACTGGGGGGCGCTGGCGCTCGCCGCGCACTGGTCCGAAGTCTCGTCCGACGAGCAAAAGGGCTATCTGATCCTTCTCGAAGATCACCAACGAAAGCTAGGAGAGTGGAAGGGCAGCTGCCCCGAGAACTTCGCGAGCAAGCATGCGCTCGTCGTCGCCGAGATAGCCCGGGTGACCGGCCGCGAGCTCGATGCCGAGCGTGCCTACGAGCAAGCCATTCGGACGGCGCGAAGCAGCGGCTTCGCGCAGTGCGAGGCCGTGGCCTGCGAGTGTGCCGCGCGATTCTACCGGGCGCGGGGGTTTGCCATCATCGCCGACGCGTACCTCGGGGAGGCTCGCGCCGGCTACGCACGGTGGGGCGCCGAAGGAAAACTCGACCAGCTCGAACGGCTCCACCCGCAAACCCGCCGGGAACTGCCGTCTTCTTTTCCTTCGACCATCGCCGTTTCCATCGGGGCGCTCGATGCGGCCTCCATCCTCCGGGCCTCGCAATCGATCTCGAGTGAGGTCGAGCTTCCCAAGTTGATTCAGACGCTTCTGCGATTGGCGCTCGAACATATCGGCGCCGAACGCGCGGCGCTCGTTTTGGAAGCGGGTTCCCGTCTTTTCGTCGAGGCTGAGCTTCGCGGCGACCCACGGGTCCAAGGTGGATTCGTGCTCGAATCGGTGCCCGTCGAGGCTTCTTCCGAGCTCCCGGTGTCCGTCATCCAATACGTGCAAAGGACGAGGGAGACGGTCCTCCTCGACGATGCCGTCGTCGAACCTGTGTTCTCGTCCGACCCTTACGTCGTCGAGCGGAAGCCGAGGTCCCTGCTCTGCCTTCCGATCCTGCGGCAGACCGTTTTTGTCGGCATGCTGTACTTCGAGAACAAGCTCGCAGCCGGAGCTTTCGCCTCCGATCGCATGGCGGTCATCGAGTTACTCGCCGGCCAAATCGCGATTCTGCTCGATAATGCCAAGCTCTACGAACAGCTGAAGCGCGAGCGTGACCTCATGTCGCGCATCATGGACACGAGCCCCGTCGGGATCCTCGTCGCCGAACGGGGTGGTGAGGTGTCTTTCGCCAATAGGAGAGCGATGGAGATGCTCGGCTTGCCGGCGGGAAGCGACCCCAAACGACTGGGCAGCCTGTCGGAATGGCAAATGACCGACGAAGAGGGCAACGTTCTCTACGACGCACGCGCGCAGCCAGTGAGCCTGGCTGACCAGCCGATTTACGGCGCGCGGGTCGCCGTAGCGCGCGGGCGTTCCGGACGCCGGCTTCTATCGGTAAATGCCGCTCGCCTGTCGGAACGAGCCGACGACCTTGGCGCGGCACGAATCGTCGCCATCTTCGAGGACATCACCGAACAGCTCGACACCGCACGGGAGCGCAAACAGACGCAGGAACGCCTCATCGTGTCAGACCGTCTACAATCGATGGGCGTTCTTGCGGCTGGCATCGCACACGAGATCAACAATCCGCTGACCTACGTAGTGAGTCATCTCAATCTGATGGCACGCGACATCGAAAACTTGCGCGAGTGGAACGAGGAGCGGTTCGAGAAGCTGCGGGAAACGCTCCGCTACGCGGAGGAAGGGGTCGGCCGCATTCGATTCATCGTGCGCGACGTGATGTCGTTCGCGCGGGTGGACGATGCGCGACGTGGCCCCGTCGACCTTCGCAGGGTGATCGAGCTTGCTGCGAACATGGCGGCCAGCGAAATTCGACCTCGTGCGCGCCTGGTGACGGAGTTCGGCGAGACTCCGCTCGTCGACGGGAACGAGTCGCGTCTGGGCCAGGTGTTCTTGAATCTTCTGATCAACGCGGCCCAGGCGATCGCCGGGGAATCGCCGGAGAGGAACGAAATCCGCGTCGTCACCCGATTGGATCGAGCCGGACCGGTCGTTGCCGAGGTGCGCGATACCGGCTCGGGCATGTCGCCGGCCGTACGCTCCCACATCTTCGATCCTTTCTTCACGACCAAACCCGTCGGCGTCGGCACCGGCCTCGGCCTCGCGATTTGCTACACCATCGTGACCAGTATGGGAGGGCACATCGAGGTCGAGAGCGATGTCGGCGCGGGGAGCGTCTTTCGCGTGTTTTTGCAGCCTTACTCGCGCGCGTCTACTTGAGCGTTACCCCGAGGACGGCTCGCATGTGCGCGTAGTCCTCGCTCAGGAAGAACGCAACGAGCTCGCGCATCTGATCGGACACAGTGAGATCGCCGGGCGATTGGCCTTCGCGCACGAGGGCGAGCCGCGCGCTGTCCACGTCGCCCGCGATGACGAGACCTGCGCGCGACGTCGACAGATCGGCGAGCTGAGACCATCGCCTCACGTCGAGAGCGCCCGCTGCGACGGCTCGCTCGACCGCCGAGGACAACTTTCGGTAAGCGTCCTTTCGAATGTGAGTGCGCCACATCTCGTCGCTGCGATTGTCCTTGTCCCGGGTATCCTGCACGATGCGTGCAGCAGCCGTGACCAGGTCTTTGAGCTCGGAAACCGAGCGAAAGAGAGCGCGGGCGAGGAGCGGCGGCGTCAGCTCGGCGAGCCGCTTTCCGATCCAGAACGCGAGCAGGTTGCGCGGAAAGCCAGGCAACGATTCCGGGTGAACGAGCAGCGAGGGGGGCCGCGTCACCCCTACTCCGATCGCCGGCGGCACCCTGGCCGAGAAAACGCGAGGCTCCGGGAGACCCAGGATGCGGCTCGCGCTTTTGACGTCCTGGAGGAGAAACTCGGGTTGGGTGAGCGGCGGCCCGGGGTAAGCGAGCTTTTCGCGGAAGCCGAGCTGAGCCAGGCGCACCTCGACGGCCGCAGCCGCCATGATTTCGAATATCGCGGTGAGGGTCGGGTCGAGCTCGGGGTGAAGTAGCCGGCGATAACCATCGGCGCCGAGCGTGCCGGTGATGCGCTCGAAGGGGGGTGGCGGCGTCGCATGACGAAAGGCTGCGGCTGGCGCGTACGAAGGCACCACGTAAGCCATGATCGAAGCGATGACCCAAGCGCGATCGGTGTGTCCGAGCCGCGCGAGCAGGTCGTACAGTGCGGGATAGGAGCCTGGATCGAGCGGGTCGCGGCGCACCCGCTCGAGGGTCAGCGCGACGGCGCCCTCACCTTGGCCAGACATGGCGAGCAACTCTCGCAAGATGGCCTGGCCCTGCTCGTCGTCAGGTTGCAGCTGCACAGCCATCCGAAAGGTAGCGAGGGCACTCTCCCGATCATGGAGCCGGTCGCGATAGATGAGTCCCAGCTGGTGATAGAGCGCGTGCTGCAAGCGGGCGTCGCTTCCGCCGAGCGCCCGCGCAATCATGCGGCGATACATGCGTTCGAGTGCGGACCAGTCCTTCACTTCGGTGAGAAGACGCACGATGCGTTCGAAAGCTTCGAGGCGAGAGGGATCGACTTCGAGAGCTTCGTCGTAGAGTGCAACCGCCGTCGCACGATCTTCGAGCTTCGCGTGCGCGATTTGGCCGATGGTCATGAGCACCTTCGCTTTTCGCGTGGGCTCTTGGTCCGAATCGGCAATCGCTCGCAGCACGCCGCAGACCTTCGGCCAATCTTCCAGGGTCTGATACTCGGCGAGTAGCTTGTGGAGCAGCGGGCGATCATTCGGCCGAATGGCGCGTGCCTGCTCGTAGACCTCCACCGCGAGATCGGGGCGGTTCGCTTTCGTCGCGAACCCCTCTCCCGTCTCCATGAGAATCTGAAAGCGCTCCTCCGGGTCGGCGATGGTCTCCGCGAGTTGGCGCTTGAGGCTCCAGGCCGCGATCGATTCGCCGCGCGCCGCGCGCAAGCTCGAGAGCCCCCGCAACGCGGGCCCGTTGCCCGGCTGCTCGGCCAGGACCGTGTCGAAAATGACCATGGCGCGATCGCGCTCACCGGTGAGCGCGAAGATTTCGCCGAGCTGCGCGCGCGAGTCGGGCGGGAGTGTCCCCAGCGTCGGCGGCATGTCGGCGACCATCCCGAGCGCCTCCATGGCGTCGAGCACCTGCGGATCGGCGCGCATCGTCCACGCGCACTCGACCAACGTCTGTCTCACGTCGAGATCGTCGGGATGGATATGAAACGCGCCTAGGGCCATCGTCAGGGCGCGGCCAGGCTGGCCGCTGTGAACGGCAACCAGCGAGGCGTGAAGGCGCGCCATGAAAAGGCGCTCCAGGTCCCCTCCGCGTTCGGCGGCGTGGACGACTCGATCGGAGAGCCGCGCCGCGTCTTGCCAGCGCTCGAGACCTACGTACTCTTCGAGGAGCGCAGCAGCTGCGGTTTCGTTGTTGGGATCAGCCGAGATGGCCGACTCCCACGCGGCCAGCGCGCCGGCTCCGTCGCCGAGCGACTGCCGCACCGTGCCGAGCTCGGCGTAACTTTGCGCCTGCGCTCGGGGGGCCTCGGAAGACACCGCGCGCTGCTCGAGGTACGTCGCGACGCGCGCCATGTCGCCCGATTTTCGGGCCTCCGCCAGCAATGCGTTCCAAGCCGCCGCGTTGGGGGGATCGAACGTCACCGCCTGCTCGAAGTGGGCGCGCGCCGCCGCGGCATCGTGCGGCAGCAGCAGCTGTCCGGCCATGACGTGCATGCGGGCGCGCGTGCGAGCGTCCGGCGCGAGCTCGGTCAGCTTCGTTCGATAACGCACCGCCGCTTGCCAATCGCCGATTTTTTCGCTGAGACGAGCGAGCTCACCCACCAGCGTTTCGTCGTCGGGCAGCAGCTTTTCGAGCCGCTCGTATGCTTTCAGGGCGCCGGCAGGATCGCCGAGCTTCGATTCGAAGATCTCGGCGAGATTGACCAGGCGCTCGGCGCGTTCTTGCGGATCTTCCACCAAGAAGATGGCCCCCTCCAGAACGCGCACCAGATCGTCCCAGCTGCGCATCGACGTGTAACACCGTTCGAGCGCGGCAAGCACGCGATTGTCGGTCGGGTCGAGCGCAAAGGCGCGCTCCAGTTTCTCAGCCGCCATCTCCGGCTTGACGAACTGCCGCTCGTAGAGCTCGGCCAAGCGAAGAAGAATCTGGACCTGCTCCGCTTCCACCTCGGTGGCTTCGACCTGTTTCTCGAGAACCTCGGCCAACGCGGGCAGATCGCCCTCGCCGCGGAAGATCTGCTCCAAGCCGGCGAGCGCCTCCATCGATGTCGGCACCAGCGCTTGGGCAGCCAAAAAATGCCGTTTGGCTTCCGCTGAGTTGGCCACGCGCGGGTCGGCGTACCGGCTGGCCATGAGCACGTGGATGCGCGCGCGATCTTGCGCCCGCTTGGCGCTGACGACGGCCCGGTCGAGCTCCTCGAGCTCGCTTTTCAGGTCGCCCCGTTGCTCGTAATTGGCAGCCTGAAAGAGCCGGACGAGCCAGTGCGTCGAATCGAAGCGTCGTACGCGTTCGAGGTATTCGAGCGCGTGCTCGGGCATCGCCACCTCACGCGTCAGCCATCCGACCATCGCTTCGGCGTACGCGAGCATCCGCGCGGGCGTGCGCTCGTTGGCGAGAAGGGTACGCGTCGTCTCCAGCACTTGCTGCCATTGGTTCAGCGAGCGGGTCAACGGTTCCAGGTGGTCCAGCACCTCCCCATTGGTTGGATCCGCCTGCCAGGCTTGCAGTAGTGTCGCCAAGGCTTGGGACCGGTCACGAAGCCCGTCGCGGACCTTGATGGCAATCTCGATGAGAACCCGCGCGCGCTCCGCCGGATCGTCCGTTTGCTCGAGCACCGCCCGCAAGGCCTCGAGCTGCACGGATACCTCAGGCTCGAGCCGCACCTCGATGGAGCTCGAAGACGGGGTCTGGTCGTCGGAGGTCGTCACGTCTTCCCGGATTATCGCCCGAAGTTCGTCTTGCACGAAGGCTTTTGAAAAAATTCGGAAATCCGGCCAGGCGGGCGGTCCCGGAGTTCGGCATCGAACCGCCGCAAGGCAGGCCAGCCGCATCCCGAGCGATTTTTCGTGGTCGTCGACGTGGCCGCTGACGCCTGACGCTGTCGAGCGGAAGGCGCAACCAGTCAGTCGTCGTATCGATGGATAGACAAGGAATGCGTCGCTCTTCGATCAGCTGCAGCTGCTATAGCGTTCGACGGCAACAGCGACAGCGTTCACGCTCCCGCGGGATCGAATGGCGACCGAATCGTGGCAAAAGGGCACTACGGCGCGGGGACTTCCCGGCATTCGGCCGTCGTTTTGCTTCCTCCGAGAATATGATTGAGGATGCGACACTGGTCGTCCGAGTCGCAGCCTACGTCGACGCAGTGAGCATCGATGCAGACCTGAAGGCCACCCATCACGCCCGTATTGGGATTGATGGAGATGGTGGCGAGGCACTCCGGATCCGATTGGCAGGGAACGTCGCACTTGGTCGCATTGCAGACCGCGAGAGGATTTCCCGTTTTGGCGATGCACTCGAGGTTGGTCTGGCAGCCCACGTAGAAGCACGTCGAGGTCGCAGTGTCGCAATCGTAGAAAGGATCGCAATCGGTCTCTTTCGTGCACTTGATCTGGCATTT